>JAPSGM010000116.1 GCA_031177555.1 Chloroflexota bacterium | reverse complement strand
TCGTCATCGCGCGCCACCCGTTCGCCCTGGCCCGCTTCGGCCTGCCGGCGCTCGCGCCGGCGGCGATGCTGGCGCGGCGCTTCCGCTCCCCGGCCGCTCGGGCGCTGCTGGCGGGCACCGGCGCGCACTCCTTCCTGCCGCTCACCAAGCCGCTCACCGGCGGGCTGGGCCTCGCCTTCCTGGTGAGCGCGCATGCCGTCGGCTGGCCGATTCCCCGCGGAGGCTCCCAGCGCATCACCGATGCGCTGGCATCGGTCCTGCGCGAGCTTGGCGGGGCGATCGAGACCGGCGTGCGGATCGACCGCCTGGACGAGCTGCCGGCGCATCGGGCGGCGATGCTGGACCTGACGCCCAGGCAGGTCCTGGCGCTGGCTGGAGACCGGCTGGGGGGCGCATACGCGGCGCAGCTGCGACGGTATCGGTACGGGCCGGGGGTCTTCAAGCTGGACCTCGTCCTGGACGGCCCGATCCCGTGGCGCGATGCCGAGCTGTCGCAGGCCGGAACCCTCCACCTGGGTGGCACGCTGGAGGAGGTGATGGCTTCGGAGGAGGCGGTCGCCCGCGGGCGCGTCCACGAGCGCCCCTTCGTGCTGCTGTCGCAGCCGTCGGCGCTCGACCCCACGCGCGCCCCCGACGGACGGCACGTGGTGTGGGCCTACTGCCACGTCCCGAACGGCTGGCAGCTGGACGCAACGGAGCCGATCCTTGGCCAGGTCGAGCGCTTCGCGCCGAGGTTCCGCGACCGGATCATCGCCACGCACGCCATGGGGCCGGCGGACCTGGAGGCCTACAACGCCAACTACGTGGGCGGCGACATCAACGGCGGCCTGCAGCACTGGGCCCAGTTCTTCACCCGTCCCGCCCTGCGCATCGACCCGTACTCGACGCCCGACCCACGCATCTTCATCTGCTCGGCGTCGACGCCACCGGGCGGCGGGGTGCACGGCCTGTGCGGGCTGCACGCGGCGCGGTCGGCCCTGCGCGGCACGCTTCGCTGACGTCAGCCGCCTGCGCTCACGGGCGGGAGCAGCGTGCCGGCAGGCTCGCGGATCCACCAGGCGCCGGTCTGCCTGCGCTCGTGCCAGGTGGTGTAGCGGTAGCGGAAGAGGCGGGCGCGGATCCAGCGCGGCGGCGCGTCGGCGAAGGGATTCGGCCCCATCAGCCGCAGGATGGCCGGGTCGTTGGCCAGCAGCTTCTCGACCAGGCGCGGGAGCCAGTCGGCCGCGTACGCCGGCGAGAGGGGCACGAACCACATCAGCCAGTCCAGGCGCAGGTGGTACGGTGCCACCTGGCGCGGTCGCCGTCGCGGGTCGCCGGGCTTGCCGATGAACGCGTACTCGCGCCATTCCGCCTCCTCGCCCGGGCTGGCGTCGCGCGTCCCCTCGACCAGCACCTCGTACCGCTCGCGCGTGATGCTGCCAAAGGCGCCGTAGGTGTTGACCAGGTGCAGCGGGTTGAAGGAGTAGTTCATCAGCTGGCGCCGCCCCAGCAGGTTGCGCCCTGGCCACCAGCTCAGCACGACCACGAGCGCGGTCACGGCCAGGGCCACCCCGGCGAACCAACCCGGTCCGTCCGCGGAGGCCGCGGGCAGGAGGCCGGCGAGGGGGCCGAAGGCGGCATCGGGCAGGGCAGACGCGGCGATCACGATGGTGAGCGCGTTGAGCCAGGCGTAGTTGCCGCTGACCATCAGGTAGCCCTGGGTCAGGATCATGGCCGCTGCCGCCACCGCGGCGAACGGCTGCGGCAGGAAGAGCCCGAACGGCATGACCAGCTGCGCCACGTGGTTGCCCACCACCTCCAGCCGATGCAGCCGACCCGGCAGGCGGTGGAACCACCATGACAGCGGGCCGGGCATCGGCTGGGTCTCGTGGTGGTACCGCATGCAGGTGAGGTCTCGCCAGCACGGGTCGCCGCGCATCTTGATCAGGCCGGCGCCGAACTCGACCCGGAAGGTGAGCCAGCGGAAGAGCAGCAGGACCAGGAAGGGAGCCGGTACCTCGGCGTTGCCCAGGAAGATGGTTAGGAAGCCCGCCTCGAGCAGGAGCGACTCCCAGCCGAAGGCGTAAAAGGTCTGGCCGACGTTGACGATCGAGAGGTAGAGGATCCAGCAGGCGAGCCAGGCCGCCATGGTGACCGGCAGCGGCAGCGCCTGCGGGACGCCGGCCAGCAGCAGGGCCGATATGGCCGCTCCGCCGCCGGCGACCAGCCGCAGCCGGCGATCGGTATAGCCGAGGTGGAACAGGCTGGGCGACCGCCGGAACGGCAGGTAGGCCAGGTGGGCCGGAACGGGCAGCAGCCCACGCTCGCCGAGCAGGGCGGGGAACTGGTGGAGGGCGGAGACGAAGGCGAGCAGGTAGATCAGCGCGATCCCGCGTTCGATGACGAAGCGGGCCACCGAGTAGTCAGCCGCCCAGAACCAGCTCCAATCCACGTCCACGGCTCACGCTAGCGTCCCGCGTGCCGGCAGAGAGGTCCGGCGGCGCCGGGCCCGGCGCGGGGCTGGCGCTCAGGTGCCGATGGCCCTTCGCAGGCCCGGCACCACCTCCGTCGCGAAGCGCTCCACCTGTTCGGTGCCGAAGTCGGGCGGCCAGAAGATGAAGCCGTCGATCCCCGGATCGCGCCGCCAGGCGGCGAGCGTCTCGACCCATTGGTCCACCGGGCCATGGAGGCCGGCATCCGCGCTCGCGCCGTCCGAGATGGAGCCGGAGATGTTGTAGATGCGCCGGATCGTTCGCGCGTCTCGTCCCCCGCGCGCCGCTGACTCCTCGATGAGCCGACCGGCTCGCCGGAAGTCCTCCAGGCTGCTGCGGCCGATGGACGGCACCCAGCCATCCGCCAGGCGGCCGACGAGGTCAAGCCCCCGCGGGCGATACACGCCCAGCCAGATCTCGACCCGGTGGGCCGGTGGCGGTCCGGAGGGATAGCCCGGCACCGGATAGTGCGGGCCGGGCGAGCGGACGACCCGCTCGCCGTCCAGGGCGGCTCGCACGATCGGGACGGCCTCCTCGAGCGCGTCGATCGACTCAGCGGCGCGACGTCGCGGCCCACCCATGCCACCGACGGCGTCCCAGAACGCGCCGGCGCCCAGCCCGAGCTCGAAGCGCCCGCCGCTCATCACGTCCAGGGAGGCGGCCGCCTTGGCGATCATGGTCGGGCCGCGCATCGGCAGGCTGGCGACGTCCGGGAAGAAGCGAAGGTTTCTCGTTCGGGCGAGCAGGTCGCCGATGAGCGCGAAGGTGTCCAGGAAGCGGCGCTGGTAGGGATGGTCCTGGATGCCGACCAGGTCGAGGCCGTGCCGCTCGGCAGCCAAGACCTGGTCCACCACCCGCGGGTAGTCCGCGGCCAGCGGCGTCACCGATATGCCGAACAGGGGATCGCGACCGTCACGCTGCACGATCGGTGAATGATGGCGCGCTTGAGCCCATGAGGCGGAGGAGTGGTGGAGATGGGGGAGAATCGAACTCCCCGTCCAGAACCGAGTTGCCGGGAACGTGCTACAGGCATATCCGGCCTACTTGCGCTTCGCTAGCGGGCCCCCGACCGGCGGGGTGCTCCGTTCGCTATCCGGTGCTGCCTCTCGGCTCTTTGACGCCGCTCACCGGAGTCGGCGACGCCGCACCTCCCCTGATGACATCTTCGCCGTCCGGGGAGGTGGGACGACGTCGATGCTCACTGACTAAGCAGCGAGAGCAACTTGACGATTGCCAGTTGCTGGCTTGCCCGCGGTTTAACGAGGCCATGCGGGCGACCTCGACCTGCAGTTCCCGGTTCCTGGGCCCTGTCGAAACCTGACATCCCCACGAACCGATCTACACCGCAAATTCTACCACGCGGTGCGCCGGATGTGAACACCTGTGCGGTTTGGCACGCCCGAGTACCCGGCCGGCGCCGCCAGCCGCCGCAGGGAGGCGCCTGACTTGCGAGATGGGAATGGTGGTCACGTTAAGTCGGTCGGGAGGCATCGGATGCGGCTGCTGCGGAGGGCGCCGAGCGTGACGGAAGCGGTGGATTGCGGCTCCGTGGCCGCTCAAGTCACGTAACGCGATCGTGGTTCACATATCGCAAGTCGGGGACCCGCGACTGCCGAGGTTCGACCCTCACTCACAAACCGCAAGTGGGCGCAAGGCCCGCAAGGCCGCCCCGGGCCCTAGAGCTTGATGCGGGCCTCCTTGCCCTCGCGCTCCAGCTCGCGCCGCATGTCACGCTCGGCGATGGCGCGCCGCTTGTCGTGCGCCTTCTTGCCGCGGGCGATGCCGACCTCCAGCTTCGCCAGCCCGTCGCGGATGTAGAGCCGCAGCGGCACCAGCGTGAAGCCCTTGGCCTGCGTCTTCCCGACCAGCTCGGCGATCTGGTCCCGATGCAGCAGCAGCTTCCGGGTCCGCGTCGGCTCGTGGTTGTTGCGGTTTCCCTGCTCGTAGGGAGCGATGTGCGCGCCGATGAGCCAGGCCTCGCCGCGCTCGATGCGCGCGTAGGCCTCCGCCAGGTTGGCGCGGCCGGCGCGGATCGACTTGATCTCGGTCCCGGTCAGCACCAGGCCCGCCTCGAGCGTCTGCTCGATGGCGTAGTCGTGGCGCGCGCGGCGGTTGACGGCGACGGTGTGCTCGGTCATCGGTCGGTGGGGATCATCGGTCGCTGGGGATCATCGGTCGCTGGGGATCATCGGTCCAGGCGGTGGACATGGAAAGAGCCGGCCGTTTCGGCCGGCTCCTCCGTCGCTACCACTCGAGAGGGTGAGTTAGCGCACCGCCTCGGTGGTGGCGTGACAGGAACTACTCACTGCACACCACCTCCTTTCGTTGCGCCGATGCTAACAGCCTCCCCGGCCGGAGCGCAACGGGTGTCCTAGGCGACCGCCTGGAGTTGCCCGCGCGGGTCGTAAGAGACGATGCCGCCGGCACCGGGCAGCAGCGAGGTGCCGGCGCTCGGCTCGGTGTCGGCCGCCGGCGCCGGCGACTCGTCGGTGCCGAGCATGCCGTCGGAGATCACCTCGAGGGCGCGCTCCACGAACGGATCTTCATCCGGTGGCGTCCCCTCCGGCACGCGGACCAGCTCGTCCGGCTGGACCCCATCGGGCGCGACGCTGTTGCGCTCGGGGGTGAACCAGCGCGACACCGTGATGCGGACGCCGGCGCCGTTGTCCAGCTCGCTCCACACCTGGACCGTGTTCTTGCCGTAGGTCGGCTCCCCCACGATCGTGCCGCGGCCGCGCTCCTGGAGCGCGGCGGCCACGATCTCGGAGGCCGAGGCCGATCCGCGGTTCACCAGCACCACCAGCGGGATCCGCGGATGGATGGCGAGGCCGTCACCGGTCGCCTCCCACTCCTTGACCTCGTTGCCGGCCGACTCCTGCGTGAAGACGACGCCGTCGCCGATGAACTCGGAAGCGACGTCGCGAGCGGCCTCGATGTAGCCGCCGGGGTTGTTGCGCAGGTCGAAGACGATCGAGCGCGCGCCGTCGTCGAGCAGCTCCTGGATCGCGGTGCGCAGCTGATCGGCCGCCGTGTTCGAGAAGCCGTGCAGCGCCACGTAGCCGGCCTGCCCCTCGAGCATCCTGGAGCTGACCTCGCGCACCTGGATCTCGGCACGGGTGATCGTCAGGTCGAGGCGCTCCTCGTCCCGGCGGATCGTCAGCGTGACGTCGGTCCCGGCCTCGCCACGGACCTGCTTGACCGCCTCGTCCAGCGTCATGCCGTTCACCGACTGGCCGTCGATCGCCACCACCACGTCGCCCGGCTGCAGGCCGGCCGCCTCTGCAGGTGAGCCCTCCAGCGGGGCGACCACGACCAGCACGCAGCTCTCGCTGAAGGTCGTGCACGACTCGAGGTCCTCCGGGTCGTCGACGTTCCTGACGCCCATCTCGGCGCCGATTCCGGAGAACTGGCCGGAGAGGTCCTCCTGCGCGCGCTGGTAGTCATCCGGCGACATGTAGCCGCTGAACGGGTCCGCCAGCCCGTATTCGAACATCCCCTGGATGGCGCCCTCGACCAGCATCTCCTCGTCGGGATCGTCCACGAACTGCTGCTGGATCCGCTGGTACGCCTGGCAGAAGGCCCTGAACTCCTGTGCCGGAGCGGCGCAGGAGGCGGGACCTCCCGAGCCCGCGGCCATGTAGCCGGCCACGAAGAGCAGCGCGCCGACCAGCGCGGCCAGCGCCAGCGACACGGCCCAGGTCAGCGGCGAGCCGCTTCGCGGCCGGGGCTGCGGCGCCCCTGGCGGGACGTGGCTGTTCGGGGCTGGATCGGTCATGGGAACGCGAGGGAGTCTAGCACCGGGCGGCCGGGACCCCGATTACCGGCCGATTACGTTTC
>JAPSGM010000301.1 GCA_031177555.1 Chloroflexota bacterium | reverse complement strand
GAACGCAAGGCCGGCAAGGACGCGGCCGGCTTCTGGGAGCTCCCCGGGGGCCAGGTCGATCCCGGCGAGAGCCCGGTCCAGGCCGCCGCCCGCGAGCTGCTCGAGGAGGTCGGCATCCATGCCCTCGAGCTGGCGCCCTGGCGGGTCTACGAGCACGACTTCCCGGCCAAGCGGGTGCGGCTGCACTGGTTCCACGTGCGCCGGTGGTCGGGCGAGCCGAAGGGTAGGGAAGGCCAGCGGGTGGCATGGGTGGACCCCGCCCGCCCCACGGTCGGGCCACTGCTGCCGAGCAACGAGCTGGCCCTGGCGACGTTGGCGCTGCCCGACCTGGTGGGAGTCACCCGGGTGAGCCGCGCGCCGGACGCGGCCGACGAGCTGCTGGCGAGGATCCCGTCGCTGGCGGCCGACGGGCTGCGACTCCTCATCGTGCGAGCCCCCGGGCTCCCCCCTGGTCAGCGCGTCCAGCTCACCCGCCGGCTGCGCCAGCTCCGGCGGGGGACCGGGCTGCGCCTCCTCCTGTCCGGGACGGCGCTGGAGGCCCGCCAAGCCGGGGCCTGCGGACTGCACAGCACCGCCGCGGCGTTGGCCGGCCTGGTTGAGCGGCCGCCGACGCGCCTGTGGGCGGTGTCAGCTCACAACCCACGGGACCTCGAGCAGGCCAGTGCACTGGGTGCCGACGTCGCCCTCGTGTCGCCGGTTCTCCCCACGGCTTCGCACCCCGGAGACCAGGCTCTGGGTTGGGACGGCCTGCAGGCGCTGGTGGCGGCCAGCCCGCTGCCCGTCTACGCCCAAGGGGGGCTGGGACCTGGTGACATCGGCGCGGCGCGCTCTGCAGGGGCGCTGGGCGTGGCCGTCGACATCTCCCGCCTCTCGGGGTCGGGCCTTCGATCTGGAGATGCCGCCAGCCGGCGAGACAGCACCTGACGATCGAATGAGAGCCTGGCGTTTTGATGCGTAGGGTGCCCCGGTCGAGATGACGCTGCCCGAGCTGTTGGTGATCGCGGTCCCCGCCCTGCCCGCCATCGCCGCCGCGGTGATCGCCTCCTCCCGCCCCGCCGGTTGGTCGACCCCCACGGTGATGGTCGGGGAGCGGTCCTCCCGATGGGCGGTACGAGCGGCCTCTGCCGCCTTCCTCCTGGCCGTCGTCGTGGCCGTCGTCGTGGCCATGGACGGACCGGTCTCAGCCGTGGTCGAGGGGGGCGATGGCGACGCGCTGGTCGGCCTGCATGCATCTCGCGTCACCACTCTGTTGGGCCTGCTCACCACCGGCGTCGGCCTGGTCGTCCAGTCCTTCGCCGGCCGCAACCTGCAGGGGGATCTTCGGGGGCGCCGCTTCTTCGTACTGGCCTCGCTGCTGACAGCGGCGACCACGTCGGTGGCCTTCGCCGCCACCCTCGGCCTGCTGTGCGCCGCCTGGATCCTGGCCGGCATCGCCTTGGCTGCGCTGGTGGCCCACCGGGCCACCTGGCTACCGGCGCCGCGCTCGGCCCAGCGGACCCGGCGCAACCTCCAGGTCGGGGACGGCGCCCTGCTGGCGGCCACGCTGCTCGTCATCGTCTCCGTCGGCGAGATCGACCTCCGCGCGCCGGCCGCGGCAGCCCAGGAGCTGGCCGACGCGTCGGTCCCGGTGCTCGGCGGGAACGTGTTGTGGGTCGTCGCCGTCCTCCTGACCATCGCCAGCATCTCGCGGTCCGCGCTCGTACCCCTGCACCGGTGGCTACCGGCCACGATCGCCGCGCCCACGCCGGTGTCGGCGCTGCTCCACGCCGGCGTGGTCAACGGCGCCGGCGTGCTGTTGGTGCGGCTCGCTCCGGTGTTCGGGTCGTCGGCCGCGGCGACGCACGCGGCCTTCGCCGCGGGTGCCGTCACGACCTGTTACGCCACGACGGTGATGCTGGTGCGCAGCGACGTGAAGGGGAACCTGGCGTGGTCCACGGCAGGGCAGATGGGCTTCATGACGGTGCAGGTGGCCATCGGAGCGTCCGCGGCGGCGCTGCTCCACATCCTCGGCCACGGCATGTACAAGGCAGCGTTGTTCCTCGGGGCCGGCGGCTCGGTCACGGCCCACCACCGCCACCGCCAACGCCCTGCCCCACGTGCCGTCGCCCGTCGGGTCCGACTGGGCGTCGCACTGCTCGTGCCGGCTGCGGCCCTTTGGGCCGCGTACCTGGTCATCCACCCACACCTGTCGACGGCGGCGGCGGTGCTCGTGACGGTGTTCGCCTGGGGAACGGCGGCGCGCGGAGTCGACGGGTGGCTGCGCTCGGCGCCGTTCCGGCCCGTCCCGGCAGTCGCAACCGCGGCGATCGGTGCCGCCGCCGGAGTGTTCGCCTACGTCGGTGGGCTGACCGCGGTGGAGACCTACGTCGCTCCCGCGCTTCCCGCCGAGCTGGCCGAGCCGGTCAGCTCCGCTCTCCTCGTCGCCACGCTCGTGGCGATCACGCTGGTGGCCGCCGTCGTCTGGTTCACTCCAGGTGAGCGGGCGCGCCGGTTGCGCAGCCGGGCATATGCCCTCGTGCTCACCTCGGCCCCCTTCGCCTCCCGATTGACGACCCGGGGCAGTTCGACCGGGGTGGC
>JAPSGM010000017.1 GCA_031177555.1 Chloroflexota bacterium | reverse complement strand
CGGCGAGTGCTCGACCATCCGGTCGACGTCGGTGCGGCCCCAGTTCCGGGCGACCCGCTCCATGAGGCGGCGCCTCTCGTCGGAGTCGGTGATCTCGTACGCCCTGGCGGGGAGATCGGCCCTGACTGGACCCTTGAGGTGAAGGACGACGTCGGGCCGCGCGCGGATGTTCAGCAGCCAGTGGCGGACGCGGCCCGGCAGGCCGCTGAGGATGATCCGGCCGTCGATGGCGTGGAAGACGAGCTCGATCCGTCGCGGCCGCCCGCTGCGCCGGCCGTGGGTGGTCAGATCGATGAGATGTCCGTGGGACAGGGCCCGGCGGACCGCCGGGTCCAGAGCGCCATGTAGTTGCATTTGCAACCAGTATGCAACGCTGGTCGCGGCGACGCAATAGAACGCGTGTTCGATGCCGCCGGGCGGCGTAGACTCGGACCGATGGCGAGGCGACGCGCGCCCGATGTCCTCGAGGCGTTCTCCCGACCCACGCGAACCTGGTTCGAGCAGTCGTTCCAGGCGCCGACCCGTGCGCAGGCGCTGGGCTGGCCGGCCATCGCCGGCGGCAACCACACGCTGCTGCACGCCCCGACCGGCAGCGGCAAGACCCTGGCCGCCTTCCTGTGGTGCCTCGATCGCCTCTTCGCGCAGCCGGCGCCGGCGGGGCACAACCGGTCGGTTCGCGTCCTGTACGTCAGCCCGCTGAAGGCGCTCACCTACGACGTCGAACGCAACCTGCGCGCCCCGCTGGCCGGCATCCGGCGCACGGCCGAGGGCGAGGGGGTCGAGCTGCGCGAGATCGCGGTGGGCTCGCGGACCGGCGACACGCCCGCCGACGCGCGGCGCCGCCTCGCCAAGGAGCCGCCGGACATCCTGGTCACCACTCCCGAGAGCCTGTACCTGCTGCTGACCAGCCAGGCCCGCGAATCGCTGCGCGGCGTGGAGACGGTGATCGTCGACGAGGTGCACGCCATCGCCGGGGCGAAGCGCGGGGCGCACCTGGCGCTCAGCCTGGAGCGGCTGGAGGCGCTGGCCGCCGAGCCACCGCAGCGCATCGGCCTGTCCGCCACGCAGCGGCCGCTGGAGGCGATCGCCGCCTTCCTGGGCGGCGAGGGTCGGCCCGTCCAGGCGGTTGATGCCGGAGAGCGCAAGGCGCTCGACCTGGAGGTCATCGTGCCGGTCGAGGACATGGCGCGCATGGGCGAGGAGTTGCCGCTCGAGGAGCTGCCCGGCGGGCCGGCCGCAGGACCGGAGGGTAGGCGCTCGATCTGGCCGAGCATCTATCCCCGCCTGCTGGACCTGATCCGAGCGCATCGGTCCACGCTGGTCTTCGTGAACTCCCGGCGGCTGGCCGAGCGGATGGCCGCGCGGCTGAACGAGCTGGCCGACGAGGAGCTGGTGCGGGCGCACCACGGCAGCATCGCGCGCGAGCAGCGGCTGGGGATCGAGGAGGCGCTCAAGGCCGGGCGGCTGCCGGGGCTGGTCGCCACCTCCAGCCTGGAGCTGGGGATCGACATGGGAGCCATCGACCTGGTGATCCAGGTGGAGGCGCCGCCGTCGGTGGCGTCGGGGCTGCAGCGCATCGGCCGGGCCGGGCACCAGGTCGGGGCGCCGTCGACCGGCAAGATCTTCCCCAAGTACCGCGGCGACCTGCTGGAGGCGGCGGTGGTCGTGCGCCGCATGCTGGACGGGGCGATCGAGGAGACCCGCATCCCGCGCAACCCGCTCGATGTCCTGGCGCAGCAGGTGGTCGCCATGGGCGCCATGGACCGATGGCCGGTCGCCGACCTCCACGCGCTGGTGACCCGCGCCCATCCCTACCGCGACCTGTCGCGGGAGCAGCTGGAGGGCGTGCTTGACATGCTCTCGGGCCGATACCCGTCCGACGAGTTCGCCGAGCTGCGGCCGCGCGTCGTGTGGGACCGCTCAGCGGACGTGGTCGAGTCGCGCAACGACGCGCGGGTCGTGGCCATCACGTCGGGCGGCACCATCCCGGACCGCGGGCTGTACGGCGTCTTCCTGGCCGGCGAGGAGGGCGGCCGCGGCCGCCGGGTCGGCGAGCTGGACGAGGAGATGGTGTACGAGAGCCGGGTCGGCGAGGTGTTTCTGCTCGGTGCCTCGTCGTGGCGTATCGATGAGATCAAGCCGGACCGGGTGATCGTGTCGCCGGCCCCCGGTGAGCCGGGGAAGATGCCGTTCTGGAAGGGCGACGGCATCGGGCGGCCGGTGGAGCTGGGCCGGGCCATCGGTGCCTTTCTGCGCGAGCTGGACGGGGCGCGGCCGAAGGCGGCCGAGGCGCGGCTGCGCCGGGAGCACCTGCTCGACGAGCGCGCCGCCCGCAACCTGCTCGCCTACCTGGACGAGCAGCGCGAGGCGACCGGCACGCTGCCCACCGACCGCCAGATCGTCATCGAGCGCTTCCGCGACGAGCTGGGCGACTGGCGGGTGTGCCTGCTGTCGCCGTTCGGTAGCCGCGTCCACGCCCCGTGGGCCATGGCTGTCGAGGCGCGTCTGGCCGACGCCGGGCAGGAGGTGCAGGCCATCTGGACCGACGACGGCATCGCGCTGCGGCTGCCGCAGGCCGTGGAAGCGCCGGGCGACGAGGTCTTCGCCCTGGAGCCGGACGAGCTGGACGACGTGCTCATGGCCGCGCTGGGCGCGTCGGCCATGTTCGCCTCCCACTTCCGCGAGAACGCCGCCCGCGCCCTCCTGCTGCCGCGTCGCCGTCCCGGGCAGCGCACGCCGCTGTGGATGCAGCGCCAGCGCTCGTCAGATCTGCTGTCGGTCGCCAGCCGCTACGGCTCGTTCCCGATCATCCTCGAGACGTACCGCGAGGTCCTGCGTGACGTGTTCGACGTGCCGGCGCTGAAGGAGCTGCTGGCCGGCATCCGCTCGCGGCAGGTCCGCGTGTCGAGCGTCGAGACGCGCTCCGCCAGCCCCTTCGCCCAGGGGCTGCTGTTCGACTACGTGGGCAGCTACCTGTACGAGGGCGACGCGCCGCTCGCCGAGCGCCGGGCACAGGCCCTCTCGCTCGACCGCGAGCTGCTGGCCGAGCTGCTGGGGGCCGACGAACTCCGCGAGCTGCTGGACCCGGCCGCCACCACCGACCTCGAGCTGGAGCTGCAGGCCCTGGCCGGTGGCCGCCGCGCCCGCACGGCCGACGGCGTCCACGACCTGCTCCGACGCCTGGGCGACCTCCGGACCGATGAGGTGGCGGCACGCGGCGACGGCGTGGACGCCCCAGGTGCGCTGGCGGCGCTCGAGCGCGACCGCCGCGTCGTCCGCCTGCGGCTCGCCGGGGAGGAGCGCTGGGTGGCGGTGGAGGACGTGGCCCGCTACCGCGACGCGCTGGGCGCCAGCCCTCCGGCCGGGGTTGCCGAGACGTGGCTGGCGCCGGCCGCCGCCGATGCGGTCCCGCCGCTGGACGGCCTGCTGCTGCGGTACGCCCGCACCCATGCGCCGTTCACCGCCGGGGCCCCCGCCGCGCGCTGGGGCCTGGCAGTCGGCCGGGTGCAGGAGCGGCTCCGCGCCCTCGTCGACGGCGGCGGGTTGCTGGCCGGCGAGTTCCGTCCCGGCGGCAGCGGCCTGGAGTACGCCGATGCGGACGTGCTGCGCTCGCTGCGGCGCCGCTCCCTGGCGCGCCTGAGGCGCGAGGTGGAGCCGGTGCCGCCGGACGCCCTCGCCCGCTTCCTGCCGGCCTGGCACGGCATCGGCGGCCGAGCCACCGGCCACGACCGCCTGCTCGAGGTGGTGGGCCAGCTGGAGGGCTACCCCATCCCGGCCTCCATCCTGGAGCGCGACGTGCTGTCGGCCCGCGTGCGCGACTACACGCCGCGCCTGCTCGACGAGCTCGGCGCCGCCGGCGAGGTGGTGTGGATCGGTCGCGGCGCGCTCGGGTCGGGCGACGGCCGCGTGGCGCTCTACCGCCGCGACCGGGCCGAGCTGCTCGCCTCGGCCGGCGCCTTCGAGCCGGCGGACCGCCCCGCGTCGGCCGTCCACGACCAGCTGCGTCGGCATCTGGAGCGCCGCGGGGCCAGCTTCTTCGGGCAGCTGCGCGCCGCCACGCCGGACGCGCGCGGCGACGAGGAGGTCCTCGACGCGCTGTGGGACCTCGTCTGGTCGGGCGAGGTGACCAACGATACGTTCACCGCCCTGCGGGCGATCGACCTGCCGCGGTCGCGGTCGCGTTCGGTCCGCCGGGGACGGCCGGCCGGGATGGGACCGCCGCGTGCCGCCGGGCGCTGGTCGCTGGTGGCCGATCTCGTCGGCGAGGGACGCGGCCCCACCGAGCGCGCTCACGCCTCCGCCCTCGCCCTGCTGCAGCGCCACGGGGTCGTGACCCGCGAGGCCGTGCTGGGCGAGGGCCTGGCCGGTGGGTTCGCATCGGTCTATCCCGTCCTGCGCGCCATGGAGGAGGCCGGTCGCGTCCGCCGCGGCTACTTCGTGGAAGGGCTGGGCGGCGCCCAGTTCGCGCTGCCGGGCGCCGTCGATCGCCTGCGCGCGGAGCGCCAGCCCGATGACGAGGCGGGTCCCGCGGTGGTGCTCCTGGCCGCCGCCGACCCGGCCCAGCCATACGGCGCCATCCTGCCCTGGCCGAGGCGCGCCGAGGGCGAGCGGCTGCCCCTGCAGCGCGCTGCCGGCGCCTACGTGATCCTGATCGACGGGCAGGCGGCCCTCTACGTGGAGCGCGGCGCCCGCGGGCTGCTCAGGCTGCCGGCCGCGGATGACCCGGACGCCCTCGCCACCGCAATGGACGCGCTGCCGCGGTTGCTGGCGCCGGCGGGCCCGCTGCGCGAGATCCGGCTGGAGCGGGTCGACCGCGTGCCGCCGGCCGAGTCGGAGCTGGCCGAGCGACTGCGCGAGCTGGGATTCCGGCCGACCTATCGATCCTGGCTGCTCCGCCCCGGCTGAGTCAGCCTTTGGCGGACAATGCGTCCGGCTGGCCCGCGGCCGGCGCGCAACGAAATGTCCCGAAGGAACCTTGTCCACGACCCCTTGATGCAATCGCAGGAATCGCGGTCCGGCTCCTCCGGGACAGCCAGAAGGTTAGCGGGCCCCCGGTGACGCGCCAAGGGGGTTTGTCAACGATTTTTAGGCACGGCGGCGTACTTCTCCACGCGTAATCCACATTCCGATGCCGTCCGGGCGACAGCCTCTGGCCGCCGGCCTCGGCCGACTTGCGATATGCGACTGGTGATCACGTTACGTGGCTCCAGCGACGGATCCGGGCCCATTTCGCATGCCCCGCTGAGCGTGAGCCGACGCGTCGCAGCTGCTGCGACGGACTTAACGTGACCCACATTCACATCTCGGAAGTGGCTACGCCTCGACTGCTGAGATGTACCGGCAGTCACGCACCGGCAGTCACGCCGCGGCAGTCGCACCTGGGCCATCGACCCCGGCCGCAAAGCGGGATTCAGGGCCGGCCGAAGAAGTCGTGCAGCGGCTCCCAGAACCGGACGACCAGCGGCGTGATGATCGCGGCCATCACCGAGTTGACGATGACGGTCGGCAGGTACTCCCGGGTCAGGATGTAATGCGCGCCGAGGTGCGGCTGCGTCCATAGCTCGACCCAGATGACCAGGAAGCCCAGCACGGTGGCCACCACGCCCGCCGCGCCGGCCATGATCGCCCGCGACGGACCCCGCGCGACGCGGCCGGCGATGGCCGCGCCGAGGACGCCGCTCAGCAGCCCGACCATGCCGTTCGCCAGGCTCCAGGGCCAGGCCGTGAAGGCGCCGAAGCCGGTGAGCGCGTCGCCCCCGACGTTGCCGAGGAGGCCGGCGACGAACCCGGCCAGCGGGCCGAACGCAAACCCGATGAAGACGACCAGGGCGAACTGGGGGCGCAGCGAGACGTCATCGGTCCCGGGAATGGCGATGGCGAAAGTGGTCCAGTTGGCGAACGCGTACAGCGCCGCCCCGAGCAATCCCACGCCCAGCACGGTGCCCAGCGAGAGGCGCCCCACCTGGCGAGGCTGGACGCTCCCGTCCACGACCGTCACGCGACCCTCCGAATTGACGTTCCAGCGCATCGGGCGGGCACGGTCCCGACCGGCACGGTGGCGAGCGCATGGTACCCGCGCGCCGCGCGGTCCCGGGCAGGCTTCAGCGCAGGCGGACCGTCTCGCGGTAGCGCGGCACGTCGGCCTCCAGGCCCAGCTCACGCCGCACACGCTCGGCGAGCGCCGCGGCGGGGCCCGGGTCGCCGTGGACCACGAAGGCCCGTTGCGGCGCGCCGTCGCCTCGGGTGAAGCCGGACAGCCAGGCGACCAGCTCGTCCTCGTCGGCGTGGGCGGAGAAGCCGGAGATGGTCCGGATGCGGCAGCGTACCTCGATCTCCTGCCCGTCGATGCGCGCCGTGCGGCCGCCGGTCTGCAGGTGGCGGCCCAGCGTGCCCTCGCCCTGGTAGCCGATGAACAGCAGCGTGCACGCCTGGTCGGGGAGGAAGTCCTTGAGGTGGTGCATGATCCGCCCGCCGGTGAGCATGCCCGAGCTGGCCACCACGATCAGCGGGCGCTCAGCCGTGCGGATGGCCTTCGAGTCCTCGACGCTGTTGGTGTAGGCCTGGCCGGGGTACTCCAGCGGCGAGTCGCCGCTGCGCAGCAGCGCGGCCGTCTCCGCGTCGTAGTAGTCGGTATGGCGCAGGTACACGTCGCTCGCGCGCGAGGCCATCGGCGAGTCGAGGTAGAGCGGGAGGCGGGGAATGCGCCCGTCGCGGACGAGGTCGTCGAGGACCCAGACCAGCTCCTGGGTGCGGCCGATGGCGAAGGCCGGGACGAGCATCACGCCGCCGCCGCCCGCGACCTCGGCCACCGCCTGCACCAGGTCCTCGATGGCCTTCTCGTGGTCGGCGTGGTCGCGGTCGCCGTAGGTCGACTCCACGACCACGTGGTCGGCGTGGCTCAGCCGGGCCGGGTCGCGCAGGATCGGCGTGTTGCCGCGCCCGAGGTCCCCGGAGAAGACGACGGTGGTCTCCTCGCGGCCGTCGCTGATCCGCAGCTCGATGATGGCCGATCCCAGGATGTGGCCCGCATCGTGGAAGGTGGCGTGCACCCCCGGCGTGACCTCGACCATCTCGCCGTAACGCACGTCGCGGAACTGGCGGGCGGTCTGGTCGACGTCACGCTCGTCGTAAAGGGCGGCGCGCGTCTCGGTGGCGCCGGTCGGCTCGGCCGCCCTCAGGCGGTCGGGCATGGCCTCGCCGGCCTCGACCATCGCCTGCTCGTCCCGCAGCTCGGCATGGTGGGCCGCCGCCTGGTCCGGATGGCGCCTGCGCCATCGGGCCTCCGCCTCCTGCTGCAGCTTGGCGGCGTCACGCAGCACGATCTCGGCGAGGTCGGTGGTGCCCGCCGTCGCGAAGATCGGCCCGTGGTAGCCCCCCTTGACGAGCGCCGGGAGGCGCCCGCAGTGGTCGAGGTGGGCATGCGTCAGCAGCGCCGCGTCGAGCTCGCCGGGCTCGAACTCGAACGGGATCCGATTGCGCCGCACCTCCTCCGGCGCGCCCTGGAACATGCCGCAGTCGATCAGCACGCGCCGGTCGCCGGCCGTGACCAGGAACTGCGAGCCGGTGACGGTGCCGACGGCGCCGAGGAACTGGATGTCGATGCTCATGGCCGCCGAGTATGGGCGATGCGCCGCGTATGATCGATGTCCATGGCGTTCCCGATCCCTCCTCCCATCGAGCCGATGCTCGCCAAGCCCACGCCCGAGCTGCCCGTCGGCGACGGGTGGCGCTACGAGCCGAAGTGGGACGGCTTCCGGGCCCTCGCCTTTCGCGACGGGCCGGAGGTGTACCTGCAATCTCGAGACCTCAAGCCGCTGAACCGATACTTCCCGGAGCTCGAGGAGCCGCTGCGGGCGGTCGGCGGCGGCGCCGCCCGGTTCGTGCTGGACGGCGAGGTGGTGATCGCGCGGGACGGTGCCCTGGATTTCGACGCGCTGCTCCTCCGCATCCACCCCGCCGCCTCGCGGGTCGCGATGCTGGCCGAGCAGACGCCGTCCTCCTTCGTCGCCTTCGACTGCCTGGCCGATGCCGATGCGGACCTGCGCGACGCGACGCTCGACGAGCGGCGCGCGCGGCTGGAGCGGCTGGTCGGGGACGATGCGGCGCCATCGGTCCTGCTGACGCCGGCGACGGCGGATCCGGCCATGGCGCGGCGCTGGTTCGACGAGTTCGAGGGTGCCGGGCTGGACGGGGTGATCGCCAAGCGCGCGGAGCAACCGTACGTCCCCGGCAAGCGCGAGATGGCCAAGGTCAAGCACCTGCGCACCGCCGACTGCGTGGTGGGTGGGTTCCGGTGGCACAAGAACGGCCCGGGCACCATGGTCGGCTCGCTCCTGCTCGGGCTATGGAACGAGGCGGGCGACCTGCAGCACGTGGGCGTCACCTCGTCGTTCTCGATGGATCGGCGCCGGGAGCTGGCCGGCTTCCTGGAGCCGTACCGCAGGGACGCGCTGGAGGGTCATCCCTGGCGGCAGTGGCGGGAGTGGGAGGCCGCGGCCGCAGCAGCCGCCGGGGGCCGGCGGCTCCCCGGCGCCACGTCGCGCTGGAACCGTGGCAAGGACCTGTCGTGGGAGCCGCTGCGTCCCGAGCTGGTGTGCGAGGTGGCGTTCGACCACCTCCAGGGCGACCGCTTCCGGCACGGCACCACCTTCCAGCGCTGGCGGCCGGACAAGCCGCCGTCGGCGTGCCGCTACGACCAGCTGGAGGAGACGCCGGCCGCGCTGCTGGCCGACCTGTTCGGCCGCTGAGCCGCGAGCCGATCGCCGTGCGGCTGGTGCCCGGCCCCGTAGTGCGACTGCCGCTGCGTGACTGCCTGCGCCGCCGGTGGCCGTCGCGTGACTGCCTGCGCCGCCGGTGGCCGTCGCGTGACTGGTCGCCGCCGTGACTGCCGGTGCGTGGCTGCCGGTGCGTGGCTGCCGGTGCTTGGCTGCCGGTCACATCTCGGCAGTCGAGGCGTAGCCACTTCCGAGATGTGAATGTGGGTCACGTTAAGTCCGTCACGTCGGCTGCGACGGGTCGGCTCACGCTCGGCGGGGCATGCGAAAGGGCCCGGATCCGTCGCTGGAGCCACGTAACGTGATCACCAGTCGCATATCGCAAGTCGGGAGGCCTCGCGAGCCGGCCTCGCGAGCCGGCCTCGCGAGCCGTCCTCGGCCGTCTCGGGGTGCGGCGGCCACGATCCCACGCCGCTACACTCCACGGCGCCGAAACCGCCAGGAGGACCGTGCGTCCGTGACCGCCGACCCATCCGCCGCCGACCGGGCAGCGACCGACCGCGCAGCGACCGACCGCGCAGCGACCGACCGCGCAGCGACCGACCCGAACCGAGCAGTAAACGAGCTCGCCGATCGATTCTTCGAGGGCGTGCTCGAGCGCAACCCGGTCTTCGCCACCATCCTGGGCGACGACCGCTTCGACGACCGACTGCCGGACCTGGGCGCCGATGGCCGGGCAGCTGATGAGGCCGCCTATCGAGACGTGCTCGCCGCGGCCGAGGTCATCGACCCGGAGGCCCTGGAGCCCGAGCAGGTCATCACCCGCGACATGCTGATCCTGGTGGCGCGCAACGGGCTGGAGGCGCTGGACCGCAGGCTGTACCAGCTGGCCGTCAACCACATCTCCGGGGTCGCGACGTTGCCGGTCATGGTGGCGCAGTACCAGATCGCCGAGAGCCAAGAGGGCCTGGAGCGCCTGCTGACCCGGTTCCGCCGCTTCCCGGTGGCCGCGGAGCAGTACCTCGACACCCTGCGCGAGGGCATCGCCGACCGGCGTGTTGAGTCCGCCGCGCCCGTGCGCAAGCAGGTCGAGCAGATCGAGCGGATGCTGGCGCTGCCCGCCGAGCAGTTCCCGGCGGTCGGCCTGGCACACGTGGCCGATGATGAGGCGCGCGACCGCGTGCGCGCTGCCGTCGCCGACAACGTCCACCCCGCCCTGCAGAAGGTGCGCGACTTCCTGGCCGATGAGTACGAGCCCATCGCCCGGCGGGAGCCGGGGCTGTCGGGGACGCCCGATGGCGACGAGGCCTATCGGCTCTGCATCCGTATGCAGACCACGGTGGCCACCACCGCGGAGGAGGTGCATGCCTTCGGTATCGAGGACCTTGCCCACATCGAGGCGGAGATGGACGAGATCGCGCGGGCGGAGGGCCATGCCGACAGGCACGCATACAAGGCCGCGCTGGCGGATGACCCCGCCAACCATACCGACAGCCGGGACGCGCTCGTCCGCCTGGCGGAGGAGCAGACGGAGCGGGCATTCGCCGCGGCGCCGCGCTACTTCGGCCGGCTGCCATCGGCCAACTGCGTGGTCATGCCGGTCGAGGAGTACCGGGAGCGGGAGACGCCGCCGGCGTTCTACATGCAGCCCTCGCTCGACGGCTCGCGCCAGGGCCAGTACTACATCAACACCTACCAGCCCGGGGAGCGGCAGCTGCACAAGTTCGCGGCGATCACGTTCCACGAGGCCACGCCGGGGCACCACTTCCAGATCGGGATCGAGATGGAGCTGCAGGGCCTGCCGCGCTTCCGCATCCTGGGCGCCCGGATGGCCGGCGTGGCGTACGTCGAGGGCTGGGGCCTGTACTGCGAGCGGCTCGCCGACGAGATGGAGCTGTACGCCTCCCCGGCGGAGCGGCTGGGCATGCTCGACGCGCAGGCCTTCCGGGCGGCCCGCCTGGTGGTGGACAGCGGCCTGCACGCCATGGGCTGGTCGCGCGATGGCGCCATCGAGTTCATGCACGAGCGCGGCACGCTGCCGATGGTCGACGCCGAGATCGAGGTGGACCGATACACGATCTGGCCCGCCCAGGCGTTGGCCTACAAGCTCGGGCAGCGCGAGATCGAGCGCGCCCGGCGCGAGGTCTCCGAGAAGATGGGCGACCGCTTCGACCTGCGCGCCTTCCACGACGAGGTGCTGGGCCACGGATCGCTGCCGTTGGCCACCCTCCGCCGCGAGATCCCCGGCTGGGTGGAGGCAGCGGTGGCCACGCCCGCTCGCAGCTGACGCGGATTCCCGGGCCGATGCGCGCGCCTTGGCGCGTGACCTGGGCACAGGCGCTGGCCTGGCGCATGGAGCGCCAGCTGCTGGATCCGATCGGGTCGGCCGGCGCCGTGGACGTCGTGCGGCGCTTGTGCGGCGTGCAGGCCCAGGTCCCGTCGTCGGCTGACCTGGCGGTGCGCCTGCGTTCCAGCTCCATCGGGCCAGAGGACGTGGCGGATGCCCTCGCCGACGGCCAGCTCATCCGGACGTGGGCGATGCGAGGCACCCTGCACCTGCTGACGGCGCGCGATGCCGGCACCTACCTGTCGCTCATCGCCGCCGGACGTCCCTGGGAGACGCCTGCCTGGGAGAAGTGGATCGGCTACACGCCCTCGATCGTCGATGAGGTCCGCCGGGTGGTGCGCGAGGCTCTCGACGGCACCGCCCTGACGCGGGAGGAGCTGATCGCGACGCTGACGGCCCGGCCCCGGCTGCGCCATCTCGGCGAGCCGCTCCGCGAGAGCTGGGGGACCGGCTTCAAGCCCATGGCCTGGCTCGGTGAGCTCGCCTTCGGGCCCGGCAGCGGGAGCCGGGTGACCTTCGTGAGCCCGGCGTCGAGTCCGCACTGGGGCGGCATGCCGAACCCGGAGGAGGCGGCACCCGCCGCGATCGGTGCCTACCTCGCCGCGTACGGCCCCGCCTCGCTGGACCGATATCGCAGGTGGATGGGCACCGGGCGGATCACGAAGCGGATGATCGTCGACTGGTTCGCCCGCTCGCCGGAACGCCTGGCAACTGTGGATGTCGACGGCGAAGAGGCATTCGTGCGTGCGGAGGACCTGGACTCCCTGATGGCGGCGCGGCCGACCCGTGCTGTCCGGCTCCTGGGCGGCTTCGACCAATGGGTGCTGGGCGCCGGCACCGACGACCGGCACGTCATTCCGCCCGGGCGGCGACGGGACGTCAGCCGGCAGAGTGGCTGGATCTCGCCGGTGGTCGTGGCTGGCGGTGTGGTCCGCGGCACCTGGCAGCTGGAGCGCGACACGGTCCGCATCGCCTGGTTCGCCGAGGCGGGTCCCGTGCCGCGCACAGCGCTCAACGAGGAGGTCGCCCGCGTCTCGACCATCGTGGGACACCCACTCTGCGTCGAGGTCGGCCGAGCGGTTCGCTGAGAGCCGATGGCCGTCGATGTGTCGCGCAATTCCGCCCCGGTGCAATCGGTGGCCGATCCCATGAAGTCGGCTTGCAGGCCATGCAAATAGCGGTGGCGGAGGGCTTGGCGAACCGGATCCGAGCGCCGAAGCGGGCCGTCGGGTTACACCGGACGCAATTTCCGGCCTGATCCTGCTGTCCGCCTGGCCGCCTTTTTCATCCCGCGCAATCGCACTGGGCAGCGGCCGGCCGTCAGCTGCGCCACTCCTCGGTGAGGTCGTAGTCGGGGTCCGGCTTCTCGGCGGGCGGGCGGTCGGCCTCCGGCACGTGGCGCAGGTTGACCCGGACGCGGTACCACAGCGACGAGCGGCCGCGCATCCCGTCCACCAGGACGTCATCCTCGGCGAGCAGCTTCGCCGCGTGCGGATGGCGCTTCTTCCAACGCTCCAGGCCGTCGAGCGCTTCCCGCTTGGCCTTGGCCTGGCTGACCACGATCAGCGGCTGCGTCGACCGGCGACGGCCGGTCGGGGCGACCGTGCCATCGGCGCGACGCGAGGGAACGGGCGGCATCGCCTGGGGCTGCGAGCCCGCGCGACCTCGGGGAGCTGACGGGTCCGCCGGCGGGGGATCGGGCATCCGCCGCTTCGAGGGCTGGACCCGCGGCGGCTCGCCCTCGGCCTTGGCGTAGTGCGGCGGCCAGGGAGCGTCCCCCAGCCCTGAGGCCTCGTCGCGGGCCGCCAGGTCCAGCAGGCCCTCCAGCGATCCGACGGCCTCGTCGATCCCGCCGCCGACGTCGCCCAGGCGGGCGTATCGGTCCGGCATGGTCGCGACAGTGAAGTCGCCCAGCTCGGCGTCGGGCACCTCCCCCCAGGTCAGCGGCGCCGACACCTGGGCCGAGGCCACCGGCCGTGCGGAGTAGGCGGAGGCCACGGTGCGGTCCTTGGCGTTCTGGTTGTAGTCGATGAAGACGCCGTGCCGCTCCTCCTTCCACCACTTCGAGGTCGAGATCTCCGGCGCGCGTCGCTCGACCTCGCGGGCCAGCGCCAGGGCGGCGCGGCGCACCTCGGAGAACCCCCATCGGGGCTGGATGCGCGCGTAGACGTGGATCCCGCGCGAGCCGGACGTCTTCGGCCAGCCGGCCAGCCCGTGGTCGGATAGCACGTCGCGCACGACCATCGCCACACGCCGGACGTCGGCCCACGCCACGCCGGGACCGGGATCCAGGTCAACGCGCAGCTCGTCGGGGTGCTCCAGGTCGTCCTCGCGCACCGGGTGCGGGTTCAGGTCGACGCAGCCCAGGTTGACGACCCAGGCCAGCGCGGCGGGGTTGTCGACCACCACCTCGTCCGCCGTGCGGCCGGATGGAAACGCCAGCTCCACGGTGCGCACGAAGTCCGGCACCGATTTCGGGGCGCGCTTCTGGAAGAATGCTTCGCCGGTGATGCCGTCAACGAAGCGCTTGAGCGCCATGGGGCGGTCGCGGACGCCGCGCAGCGCCCCATCTGCCACGGCCAGGTAGTAGTCCACCAGCTGCCCCTTTGTCAGGCCGATCTCCGGGAAGAAGACCTTGCCGGGGTTGGTGATGGTGACCGTCTGCCCGTCGATCTCCAGCTCGACCGATTCGCGGCGCGCCATGCCGGCAGGGTAGCCTCTGCCGGCAAGGGACCGCACGGCACGCACATTGCGAGGCTCCGCGACCGATGCTCCACAGACTCAAGCGCCTGGTCCACGACGTTGACGCCCGGCTGATCCAGCACCGATGGACCCGCATCACGCGTCGCGCAATGGGCGGCTTCCTGGAGCACGAGTCGCTGCAGAACGCCGGCAGCATGGCCTACTTCTCCATCCTCTCGGTCTTCCAGCTGCTGGTGCTGGGCGTCGTGGCGTTGACCTTCTTCCTGGGGCAGGGAGAGGCACGTGCCTTCGTCATCGAGCAGATTCGGACGGGCTCGCCCCTCGACACGGACACCATCGCGGCGATCATCGACGGAGTGATCGAGTCGCGCGGCGGCATCGGCCTTGTGAGCGGCGCCTTCCTGCTGTGGGGCGCGCTGGGCCTCTTCTCGGCGCTGAACCGGGGCATCTCGCGCGCCTTCGTGGCCGCCGAGCGCCGCGGCTTCTTGCAGGACAAGCTGGTCGGCCTGGCGCTGATGGCGCTCACCGGCGTCCTCGGCGTGGCGTCGCTCGCGATCGGGATCGTGACCGGCATCGTCCAGGGCGCCACAGCCGACGTGCTGGACCGGGTGCCGGGCGGGAGCCTGGCCATCGGGCTCGTCGGATTCGTGACCCCCATCGTGCTGATCTTCGTGGCGTTCCTGGCCGTCTACCGGCTGGTGCCGAACCGGCCCGTCACCATCGGGGAGGTGTGGCCCGGCGCGGTGGTGGCGACCGTGCTGTGGACCCTGCTGCGCTTTGGGTTCACCTGGTACACCACCGACGTCGCCAGCTACGAGAGTGCCTTCGGCCCCATCTCGGCGGCCATCTCGTTGCTCGTGTTCCTGTACTTCGCGAGCGTCATCGTGCTGCTCGGTGCGGAGGTGGCGCGCGCCAGCGTGCTGGACGATCCGGCCGCGCTGCCCGACCCGATCTTCACCGTGCGACGGCCGCCGGTTG
>JAPSGM010000300.1 GCA_031177555.1 Chloroflexota bacterium | reverse complement strand
TTCCCGGCGGAGCAGATCCGCAAGGAGCTGTACTGGCCCAAGGGGCGCACCCATTGACGACCGCGACCGACGGCGAAGCGTTCTACCTGACGACCGCCATCTTCTACCCGTCCGCCTCGGTGCCGCTGCACTCGCTGTACGAGGCCATCGGCGCCGATGCGCTGGCCCGCTACCAGCGCCTGCTCGGCACGCCGACGCGTTTCATGACGGGCATGGACGAGCACTCGGCCCAGGTGGAGCGACAGGCCCGCGAGCTTGGCGTGGAACCCCAGGCGCTGGTCGACGACTGGGCGGTGGTCTGGCAGGCGGCCTTCGACCGCTTCGGCATCAGCTACGACCGCTTCATCCGCACCACCGACCCCGATCACGTGCGCGCCTCGCTGGAGATGGTGCGGCGCGCCATGGCCAGCGGCGACATCTACAAGGGCACCTACTCGGGCTGGTACTGCATCGGCGACAACGAGTTCAAGACCGATGCCCAGCTCGTCGACGGCCGCTGCCCGGACCACCCGACGCTCGAGCTGCAGTGGCTGGAGGAGGAGAACTGGTTCTTCCGGCTCTCCGCCTACCAAAAGCGCCTGGAGGCGCTGTACCGCGACAACCCGTCGTTCTGCGAGCCGGAGCACTTCCGCCGCGAGGTGCTGGCCTGGCTGCGAGAGGGGCTGCGCGACTTCTCCATCAGCCGTGCTGGCGTGGAGTGGGGCATCCCCTTCCCGGACGACCCCGATCACCGCGTCTACGTCTGGTTCGACGCGCTGACCAACTACCTCACCGGCGCCGGCTTCCCCGATGACGCCGAGTCCCTGGCCCGATGGTGGCCGGCCGACGTCCACGTCATCGGCATGAACATCACGCGCTTCCACTGCCTGTACTGGCCGGCCATGCTGATGAGCGCCGGGATCGAGCTGCCGCGGCAGGTGTTCGCCCACGGCTTCATGACGCTACGCGGCGAGAAGATGAGCAAGACGCGCGGCAACGTCGTCCGGCCCGACGATGCGGTGGCGCTGTTCGGGGTGGACGGCACGCGGTACCTGGTCCTGCGCGAGATCCCCTTCGACCGTGGCGGGGACATGACCGAGGACGGTCTGGTGCGCCGCTACAACGCTGAGCTGGCTCACGACCTGGGGAACCTGGTGAACCGCACGGTCTCGATGGCCGGCCGCTACCTGGATGGCGCGCTGCCCGCGCTGGTCGAGCCCGCGGGGGCCGATGCCGAACTGGCCGCGACGGCCGCGGCCAGCGTGGAGCGCTACCACGCCGCCATGCGCGGCCTGCACTTCGACGAGGGGCTGGCCGCGGTCCTGAGCCTGACCACGGCGACGAACGGCTATGCCGAGTCGCAGGCGCCCTGGACGCTGCACAAGGCGGGCGACGCGGATCGGCTGGGCCAGGTCCTGGCGGCCATGGCCGAGGCATGCCGCATCCTGGGACACCTGATGGCGCCCTTCACGCCCGCCTCGTCGCTCGGCCTGCTCGAGCAGCTGGGCACGCCCGCCCCGTACGACGCGCGCGGCGCGGGCGGGCCAGGACTTGACGCCCTGCTGGGCTGGGGCGCCGGCTCGTCGGGGACTCGGCGCACGGGCCAGCCCGTGCCGCTCTTCCCGCGCGCCGAGCTGGCGGAGGCGGCGACCTGAGCCGTTCCCGGGCGCCGCGGCGGCTGCCGGGGCTGGTCGACTCCCACTGCCATCTCCAGGATCCCGCCTTCGACGCGGACCGGGCCGCGGTGCTCGAGCGCGCCGTCGCGGCCGGCCTGGAGCGCCTCCTGGTGCCGGGTTACGACCTCCGCTCGTCGCGCGCGGCGGTGGCGCTGGCCGAGGCGCATCCGGGGCTGGTGCAGGCGGCGGTCGGCATTCACCCGCATCACGCCGCTTCGGCGTCGGAGGCGGATTGGCGGACGCTGGGGGAGCTGGCGCGCGCGGCGCCGGTCGCGGCGGTGGGGGAGATCGGGCTCGACTACTTCCGCAACCTCTCCCCGCCGGACGTCCAGCGCGCGGCCTTCGATCGTCAGCTGGAGCTGGCCGCGAGCGTCGGAAAGCCCGTCCTGGTCCATGATCGTGACGCGCACGCCGACGTCCTCGCCGCCCTGCGGGGCTGGCCCGGACCGGACGGCGGCGGGGGCCCGAGCGGCGTCCTGCACGCGTTCTCGGGCGACGCGTCCCTGGCCGGCCCGCTGGTCGAGCGTGGGTACCTCGTCTCGTTCGCGCTGCCGGTCGCGTTCCGTTCCGCCGACGGGCCGCGGCGGGTGGCGAGGAGCCTGCCGGACGGCGCCTTCCTGATCGAGACCGACGCGCCGTGGTTGGCGCCCGGCGGCGCCGGCGAGCGCAACGAGCCGACGACCGCACTGCGCGTGGCGGCCGAGCTCGCGAGCCTGCGCGGCACCGATCCGGAGGCCATCGCGGCCCGGGTGCGTGACGCCTACGAGCGGCTGCTCGGTCGGTAGCCGGGCGGTTGGCACATACCTTGCACCACGGGTGGGTCAATGACCCCGCGAAACGAGAGATGGGAGGAGTACTCGGCGTGAGCCAAGTCAACGTCAACACCCCCGGAGGTGAGCCCGCCCCGCCGGTTCGCGACGGCTCCGGATACGGCATGAT
>JAPSGM010000299.1 GCA_031177555.1 Chloroflexota bacterium | reverse complement strand
TCCCGGATGGGGTGGATGAGCCCCGTCGGGTCGACCTCAGCGACACGGTCGACCGCGCGGCGCGGCTGGTCGAAGCGGCCGCCACCCGGCTCGAGATGGGCCGGCCATGACCCGCGTCCTCGTCACCCGGCCGGCCGGTCAGGAAGCGGAGCTCGTCGCTCGGCTGGCGGGCTTCGGGATCGCCGGCGTGGCCGTCCCGGCCGTCTCGGTCGCGCCGATGGACGATGGCCACCTCGCCGCCCTGGTCGGGAGGCTCGACCACGCCGACTGGCTCGTCATCACCAGCGCCAACGGGGCCGACGCGATCGCGCACGCCCTGGACGGACGGCCGCTGCCGGACGGCGTGCGGGTGGCGGCGGTCGGGCCGGCCACGGCCGAAGCGCTGCGGCGCGGCGCGATGCATGTCGACGCCATGCCCGGCGAGTACCTGACCGAGGCGATCGCCGACTGCCTCGGACCGGTGGAGGGCAGGCTGGTCGTCCTGGCCCGCGCCGATGCGGCGACGCCACGGCTGCGCGACGCGCTGCGCGCCCGCGGCGCCCGGGTCGAGGAGGTCGTCACGTACCGGACCCTTCCCGGCCCGCCGTACGCGCGGGAACGCCTGCGCCTGGCGCTGGAGGACGGGGTGGCCGCTGTCCTGTTCAGCAGCGGCTCGACGGTGCGCGGCACGCTCGACCTGGCGGCTCCCCTGCTCAGGCAGCGGCTGACACGCCTGCCGGCGATCTGCATCGGTCCGGTCACCGCCGAGGCGGCGCGCAACGGCGGCTTCGTCGTGGCGGCCGTCGCGTCCGAACACACCGCGGCGGGCCTTGCCCGGGCCACCGCGGACTACGTCCAGCAGGAGGCTCGATGACGCTCACCGATCGACCGACCACCACGACGCTCGAGGTCGCCCTGCGGGGCAGGAGGCTGCGCCGGTCCGGCGGGCTGCGGAACCTGTTGCGCGAGACCCGCCTGCAGGCGGGTCAGCTGGTCCAGCCGCTGTTCGTGCGCCCGGGCGAAGGGGTGCGCGACGAGATCACGGCGATGCCCGGCCAGTTCCGGCTGTCGGTCGACGAGCTGGTCGCCGAGTGCCGGCGGCTGGCCGCCACCGGGGTCGGGGC
The DNA here is from genome assembly GCA_031177555.1 of Chloroflexota bacterium. Classification (GTDB taxonomy): domain Bacteria; phylum Chloroflexota; class Limnocylindria; order QHBO01; family QHBO01; genus JAPSGM01. The sequence continues at coordinate 1,497 of JAPSGM010000299.1, read as the reverse complement.
GGTGCTGCTGTTCGGCGTGCCGGACGCCAAGGACGCGGAGGGCTCGGGCGCCTGGGCGGACGACGGCATCACGCAGCGGGCGGTCCGTGCGCTTCGCGAGGCGCTCCCCGAGCTGGTGATCGTGGCCGATGTCTGCCTGTGCGAGTACACCAGCCATGGCCACTGCGGCGTCTTGGCTGGCCCGCTGGATCAGCCGGAGGTCGACAACGATCGGACGCTGGAGCTGCTGGCGCGCACCGCAGTCTCGGTGGCCCGGGCCGGTGCGGACGTCGTGGCGCCCAGCGCCATGATGGACGGGCAGGTCGCCGCCATCCGCGCTGCGCTCGACGTGGCCGCCTTCCAGCAGGTCGCCATCCTGGCCTACGCGGCCAAGCACGCCTCCGCGTTCTACGGTCCGTTCCGCCAGGCGGCCGGATCGGCTCCCGCCTTCGGCGATCGCAGGTCCTACCAGATGGACCCGGCCAACGGCCGCGAAGCCATGCGCGAGGTGGAGGCCGATATCGCCGAGGGCGCCGACCTGGTCATGATCAAGCCGGCCATGCCGGCGCTCGACCTGGTCGCCGCGGCCCGTGCCCGGGTCGACGTGCCGATCGCGGCCTACCAGGTCTCGGGCGAATACGCCGCGCTGGCCGCCGCGGCGGAGCGGGGCTGGCTCGACCGTCGGGCGGTGGCGCTCGAGTCGCTGACCGCGATCGCGCGGGCCGGGGCCGACGTCATCGTCACCTACTTCGCCGGCGAGGCCGCCGCGTGGCTGCGCGAGGAGGCGGTGGATGGCTGACGAGCGATTCGTCCAGGCCCTCCTCCTGCGCCTCGATCCCGCCTGGCGGCGGCGGAGCTACGCCGAGCGCTGCTCGGAGATCGAGACCTTCGCCGCCACGGTCGGCGCGGGCGCCGGGCGCGAGCAGTTCATGCAGGAGGCGTACTCCACCATCGGCCTGCGGTCCGAGGGCGACCTCCTGCTGTGGCGCATGGCCGACCGCATCGAGGACCTGGAGGAGACCGCGGCCGCGGCGCTGGGCACCGGGGTCGGACGCTGGATGAGCGTGTCCCTCAGCCTCATCGGCCTGACCAGGCAGAGCCAGTACGTGAGGAGGCCCAGCGCGCAGGAGCAGAGCCTCTTCGCCGGCGAGCGGAGCCGGTACCTGGTGGTGTACCCGTTCGTCAAGAACGTGGACTGGTACCTGGCGCCGCTCGAGGAGCGCAAGCAGGTGATGGCCGGGCACATGAAGGTGGGCCACCGCTACCCGCAGGTTCGGCAGCTCCTGGCGTACAGCTTCGGGCTGGACGACCAGGAGTACGTGGTGGCCTACGAGACCGATGACCTGGTGGCCTTCCAGGACCTCGTCCGCGAGCTGCGCGAGACCGAGGCGAGGCGCTCAACCGTCCGCGACACGCCGATCATCACGGCCGTCCATCGGCCCCTGCCCGAGGTGCTGGGCCTGCTGGCCGGGACGGCGCCGTGACGGTCGGGACGTCGCTGGAGGCCTCGCGCGCCGT
>JAPSGM010000298.1 GCA_031177555.1 Chloroflexota bacterium | reverse complement strand
GAAGCCGGGGATGACGATGTCCCGCTTCGTAGACACCCATCGGCACACGTGGGAAACCTCCATCCGCACGTCGGCGCCCGACTACACCCTTGGCGCCTACTTCGGGGCGATCCTGGACAAGTTCGCGCCGAAGTACCGGCCCGATGACGTCTACGCCGGCAACCTGTGGGGCTCGCTGGAGTGCCTGAACGCGGGCATCACCACGCTCGTCGACTGGTCGCACATCATGAACTCTCCCGCACACGCCGATGCCGCGGTGCAGGGCCTGCGCGACGCCGGGCTGCGCGCCGTCTTCGCGTTCGGCTTCCCGAACACCTCGATCCAAGACTGGTGGTTCGGCCCCGACTACGCGGGCTCCGTGGAGCGCATCAACGGCGACGAGGCGCGCCGGGTCCGCCGCGACCACCTCTCCGACGACCAGGGGCTCATCACCATGGCCCTCGCCACGCGCGGCACCAACTTCTGCAAGGAGGACGTGGTCCGCTTCGAGTGGGAGCTGGCCAAGGAGCTGGGCATCAACGTCACCGTCCACGTCGCCATGGACCGCTTCGGCTACACGAAGATGCAGCTGCGCAGGCTGCACGAGATGGACTTGCTCTACCCGAACACCACCTACATCCATTCCTCACACCTGGTCGCCGACGAGTGGCAGCTGGTCCAGGACTCCGGCGGGAACGTGTCGCTGGCACCGCAGATCGAGCTGCAGATGGGGCACGGCTGGGCGCCCGCGCAGACGGCCTCCAAGCTTGGCATTCCGGTCGGGCTCTCCTCGGACGTGGCCACGACCGCGTCGTCGGACCAGTTCACCCAGATGCACGCGATCTTCGCCTCGGAGCGCGCGCGCCGGCATTCCGACGCCTGGGACGAGGACCTCGACGGGAACACGCCCACGCCCGACCTGATCGACTCGCGCCAGGTGCTGCGATGGGCCACGCTGGAGGGCGCCATGGTGGCCGGCGTCGCGGACCGCACCGGCTCCATCACGCCGGGCAAGAAGGCCGACATCGTGATCATCGACACCAAGGCGGTGAACGTCTCGCCGGTGATCGACCCCGTCGGCGCGGTGGTGTGTGCGGCGGACATCTCGAACGTCAAGACGGTGCTCGTCGAGGGGCGCGTGGTGAAGGACGACTTCCGCCTGCTGGCGGACCTGGATCGGCCGCGACAGCTGGTCGAGGCGTCGCGCGACTTCCTGGTCGGGGAGTTCGGCGAGCCGGAGCCCGGCTGGCTCCCGGCCTCGGGGAGTGGTGTCCCAGCGTAGCGGGTCGTTGGAGCCCGCCGGTCCGGCGTTAGCCAGCGGGCGGCTGAACCGGCCACGAAGCCGGCAGTCGCATCGGGTGGGCATCGCTTGCTGGTCACGTCAGCCAGCCAGTGGCTGATCTGACCGCGGAAGCCGGTACCGCCGTAGCCGCCGACCACCTTCTTGGTCCGGTCAGCCGCGGGCTGGCTAAGCCGCGAGTAAGGCATCGGTAAGCAGCCGTGTGAATGATGCCGGCGTGGCTACCACCGAACGTCGGGGTGACATTGGTGCGGCGCGCGGACGATCGCTCATGCGCCAGTTTGCGGAGGAGCTCCGCCACGCCCGCCTGGCGGCCGGCCTGAGCCAGGCCCGCGTCGCAGCTGCCGCCGGCTTATCGCAGCGAACCGTCAGCCGATACGAGGCCGGCGCTCCGCCCTATCCCAACGTGCTCCAGGCGGCCCGCGTGGCGAGGATCGTCGGACTGGACCTCTGGATCCAGTGCTTCCCCGCGGCGACGCGGCTGCGCGACGCGGCCCACATCGCACTCATCCGACGCATGCTGATGCGACTTCCACGGATCGTGGGGCGCCGGCTGGAGGCACCCGTGCGGCCCGGCGACCAGCGCGCTTGGGATGTGCTGCTGATGATCGGCGGTGTGCACGTCGGCGTCATCGCGGAAACCCGGATCCGCGACCTCCAAGCGCTGCTGCGTCGAGAGCAGCGCAAGCAGCTCGACGGCAATGTCGACTACCTCGTGCTTTTGGTCGCCGACACGAAGAATAATCGCCGCGCACTCGATGAGGCACGGCCCGTGCTCACCGAGGCCTTTCCGCTGGGCACTCGGGCAGTGATGGCGGCCCTCTCGCGCGGCGTGGCGCCCAGCGCGAACGGCGTGGCGGTCCTTTGAATTTCCGCATTCAGCCAGTCCGCGACTGACCAGACCACGGAGCCGATGCCGGGCTGGACTCGACCGCCATTTCAGCCATTGGGTGGCTACGCCCGTGGGCCTCGGGACCAAAAGCGGCCCACAGCCCTCAGCTCGCGGAAGGGACGCCGGGGCCGCGCTCCCAGGAGGCGACGTCGTGGGCGAAGAGGACGCGCCACGGGTCGAAGGCCTCGACCAGGTCCATCCAGGGCGGGGTGTCGGCATCGGGCGGGACGTCGTGGCCGGCGTGCCGGAGCTCGTGGGCGAGGCGCACGCGGGCGTAATCGGAGGCGGTCTGGAAGGACTGGCCGGCCAGGACCACTCGGCCCTGCCGGGTGTGGACCAGCAGCGACTGGTGGCCGGGCGTGTGGCCCGGAGTGGGGACCTGGTCGAGGCCTTCGACCCGTGGCGCGTCCTCTTCGCCCACGACGTCGCCTCCTGGGA
>JAPSGM010000115.1 GCA_031177555.1 Chloroflexota bacterium | reverse complement strand
CGCACCCGGCCAACCCGGAGGCGCACTACCGCACCACCGGCCCCGAGATCTGGGAGGCGACCGAGGGGCGCATCACCCATTTCGTGGCCGGCATCGGCACCGGGGGGACGATCAGCGGCATCGCGCGCTACCTGCGCGAGCAGGACCCGTCGGTGGTGGTGGTGGGGGCAGACACCGAGGGCAGCGTCTTCAGCGGTGACACGCCCCGGCCCTACCTGACCGAAGGGGTGGGCGAGGACTTCTGGCCGGCTACCTACGACGCGGATGCACCCGACCTCATCCTTCGCTGCTCGGATCGCGACGCCATGCTCACCGCGCGGCAGGGGACCGCCGCCGAGGGCATCCTGATGGGGGAATCGAGCGGCCTTGCCCTGTGGGCCGCGCTCCAGGTCGCCCGCGACACCGACGATCCCGACGCGCTGCTCGTGGTCCTCCTGCCGGACAGCGGCCGAAACTACGTCGGCAAGCTGTTCAACGACACCTGGCTGCGGGATGTCGGGCTGCTGGGGCCGGACGAGGAGGTCGCGACCTACGACTGGCGCGCCACGCGTCCTGGCGTGACGGTGCGGCGCGGCGAGGTGACACCCCGCGGCTGACTCGGGGAGCAGCCGCCGGGCGCCGTGGAGGGGGCCGGCGGGACCGCGGCACGCGCCCGTCCTGCCGCCTTGCTTCGCTCGCTTACTGCGGATCGCCCAGGCCCAGGCACGAGACCCGCTCGTTCCATTCCTGGAACATGCCGGCCGGGTTCCGCTTCCAGAGCCAGACGTGGATCTGGTAGAAGGCCGGAACGCCGTACCGGTTCGGGGATTACACCAGCTGCAGTTCCTGGCCGAACAGCATTGGCGGCTGCACCGGCTCGGACTCGAACTGCGCGTCCCAGGGCCCTCTGGAACACCACGAACTCGACGGCAACCAGGCGCTGCCGCCCGTTCGGCATCGGCTCGTAGACGAGGACCTCCGGCTGGGACAGGTCGAAGACGGTGTCGCCCACCAGGTCGCCACGAACGTAGTGCTGGCCCATGGCGCCCAAGCCGGACTCCTCGTCGGTGCAGCGCTCGACCTCGTGATTGGACGCGAGCTGGCGGACGGCCTCGGGAGACAGGGGACCAACGCGGCGCCGCAGCAGCGTGCCCGAGGTCGCAAGGTCGCCCAGCACTGCGCGCAGTGGATGGGCCGCATCCACCTCCTCCGCGCGCATCGAACCGAGGACGAGCGATCGCGTCTCGCCAACCCGCCGCCCCACGAAGCGGAGCAGGTCGCGCGTCGCCTCGTCCGCCCAGTGGAGATCTTCCATCACCGCCACCGTCGGCGTGCGCAGGTGCCGGTCAGCGGTCGCCTCCGGACTCGTGGCCTGGTTGCCGGCCTAGAAGGCGGTGCGGTCCTGGGGCTCCCACTCTGCCTCGGCGCCGCGCTCTTCCCCGTACAGGCAGCCGGAGTGGATCCTCAGCCGATGCCCGTCGCGATCGGCCTCCATCCATGCCTCGCCAGTGACGATCCGGTTGCCGCAGATTGCGCATGCTGACGGCTCGTCCATCTGCCGACGATAGCGCCACGCGGACGAATCGGTCTATAGCGGCGCGCAACGATTCGGCGCCACCAACGTTGCCAAATTCCCGCTTGGTGCGCATCTGGCGAAATGCTCGATCCCTGCCGAGCGTGGCACGCCGCGGCCGCACATCCGGGATGCCGCTCGCTGCGCACCTCAAGAGAATTTGGCAGGATCGCCGCACCCTCCTGACGAGCCGGGAGCGAGGGAGTACCCTCTGGATGCGGAGACACGAGAGGAACCGACATGACCCAGATCGCGGAACCGCCTGCCGGCACCGCTCAGACCGAGCGGAAGCGCGTGAACCACTGGATCGACGGCGCGCGCGTGGCCGGCACCAGTAGCCGCCGCGGCCCGGTCTACAACCCCGCCACCGGAGAGCTGGCGCGGGAGGTTGACTTCGCATCGGCCCAGGAAGTCGATGCGGCCGTCGCGGCCGCCCGTTCCGCGTTTCCGGCCTGGCGCGCGACCTCCCTGAGCCGTCGCACCGAGATCCTGTTCCGGTTCCGCAACCTGGTGGAACAGCATCGCGAGGAGATCGCCGCCCACCTGACCCGCGAGCACGGCAAGGTGCGCACCGACGCCCTGGGCGAAGTGCAGCGCGGCCTGGAGAACGTCGAGTTCGCGACCGGCATCCCGAGTCTGCTGAAGGGCGGGTTCTCGGAGCAGGTCTCCAGCGGTGTCGACGTCTACCAGATCCGCCAGCCGCTCGGCGTGGTTGCCGGCATCACGCCCTTCAACTTCCCGGCCATGGTGCCGATGTGGATGTTCGCCAACGCCATCGCCTGCGGCAACGCCTTCGTCCTCAAGCCGTCCGAGAAGGACCCGTCCGCATCGGTGTACCTGGCCGAGCTGTGGCAGGAGGCTGGGCTGCCGAACGGGGTCTTCAACGTCGTCCACGGCGACAAGGTGGCCGTCGACCGGATCCTGGAGCACCCGGACATCGCGGCGGTGAGCTTCGTGGGCTCCACGCCGATCGCGCGCCACATCTACGAGACCGGCACCAAGCACGGCAAGCGCGTGCAGGCCCTGGGCGGCGCCAAGAACCACATGGTGGTCCTGCCCGATGCCGACATCGACATGGCCGCCGATGCCGCCGTCTCTGCCGCGTACGGCTCCGCCGGCGAGCGCTGCATGGCGATCAGCGTGGTCGTGGCAGTCGGCGACGTGGCGGACCCGCTGGTGGAGGCCATCGAGGGGCGGCTGCCGAAGATCAAGGTGGGGCCCGGCTCCGAGGAGGGGGTCGAGATGGGACCGCTCATCACCCGCGAGCACCGCGACAAGGTGGTCTCCTATCTGGACAGCGGCACGAAACAGGGCGCCGTTCTGCGGGTCGACGGCCGGCAGCACGTCCTGTACTCGCAGGAGGACGGCGGCTTCTTCCTAGGCGTCTCCCTGCTGGACAACGTCACGCCGGAGATGGAGTGCTACCGCAACGAGATCTTCGGCCCGGTGCTCGAGATCGTCCGCGTCCCCACCTACGCCGATGCCGCCCGGGTCATCGACGAGAACCCGTACGCCAACGGCACCGCCATCTTCACCCGCGACGGCGGGGCGGCGCGCCAGTTCCAGTTCGACGTCAACGTGGGCATGGTCGGCATCAACGTGCCCATCCCGGTGCCGGTGGCCTACTACAGCTTCGGCGGCTGGAAGGCATCGCTTTTCGGCGACCTCCACATGTACGGGCCCGAGGGCATCCAGTTCTACACGCGCGCCAAGATCGTCACCGCCCGCTGGCCCGATCCTTCCACCTCGAAGGTCGACCTCGGCTTCCCGCAGACGCGCTAGGGGCGGGGGTCGCTGGATCGGCTCGTCGTCCCTGTAGACGCCGCAACCCTGGCCGCCTCGTACTGCCCGAGCGGCGACACCGCACTGATCGCACTGCACGGCGCTTCGGCCGGGACGCGTGCCCACCCGCTGTATGAGCACTTGCACCGAGTGCTTCCGCCTGTCGGTGTGGGCGTCGCGACGTTCGATCGCCGGGGAGAAGGGGAATCGACAGGCGATCGGTCGGTGGGCCGATTCGACCTCCAGGCGCGTGACGCGCTGGCCGTGGCCGACGCCATCGGATCGGCCAACATCGGCCTGTGGGGCTACAGCCAAGGCGCCTGGGTCGCACCAATGGCGGCCACGCTGTCCCCGCGAATCCAGTTCCTCGTCCTCGTCGCCTCGGCCGGCGTCACGCCGGCCGTCCAGATGCGATATGCCGTCGCTGAGCAACTGAGGCGCGGCGGCCACGGTCCGCCGGCGGTCGAGCGCGCCCTAAAGCTGCGCGCGCGGCTGGAGGCATGGATCCACAACCCGACGCCCTCGGACGCAGGTCGGCTCAGCAGCGACCTGGCGGTAGCCAGGTCGGAAGCGTGGTGGAGCGTTGCCTTCTTGCCGAACGAGCTTCCGGACGCGGCCAAGCGGGCGGCGTGGATCGCCGAGATGGACTTCGATCCAGTGCCTGTCTTTGCGGCAACCAGCGTCCCGGTCCTCGCGATCTACGGCGCCGACGACGCCTGGACTCCGGTGGATGCCAGCGTCGAGGCATGGCGCCGCGCGCGCGGCGACGCCGCCGACATCCTGGTGGTGCCGGACGCCTCGCACGAGCTTCGCCTCTCGGACGGCAGGCTCAGTCCAATGTACGAGGAACGCATGCTGGGCTGGCTCTCGTCCGTCGCGTGAACGGGGCCGTGGCGTGTCCTGTCTCGTGACGTGAGCCTGTCAGAATGGCGCGATGACCGGGCCCACAAGCGACAAGTTCGAGACGCTGGCCGTGCATGCCGGCGCAGAGCCGGACGCTGCGACCGGCGCGGTGGTGCCGGCCATCCAGATGAGCACCACCTTCAAGCAGGACGGCGTGGGCGCCACCCGCGGCGGGTTCGAGTACGGCCGCAGCGACAACCCCACCCGCCGATCGCTGGAGGCGGCCATCGCCGCGCTGGAGGGGGCGGAGCACGGCTTCGCCTACGCATCGGGCCTGGCGGCGACGCAGAACCTGCTGTACCTGACCCAGCCCGGCGACCGGATCGTCATGTCCGACGACGTCTACGGCGGCACCTGGCGGCTGGCCGACAAGGTCTGGGCCCGATACGGGATCGCCGTCGACGCGGTGGACCTGACCGATCTCGAGGCGGTGCGCGCGGCCATCGGCTCCGGTGACGGCGCGGCGCGCATGGTCTGGATCGAGACGCCCACCAACCCGCTGCTCAAGGTGGTCGACATCGCCGCCGTGGCCGGCATGGCCCGCGAGGCGGGCGCCATCACCGTGGTCGACAACACCTTCGCCACGCCCTTCCTGCAGCAGCCGTTGGCATTGGGGGCCGATGTCTCCCTGCACTCGGCCACGAAGTACCTGGGCGGCCACTCCGACGTCATCGGCGGGCTGCTGGCCACGTCGCGTGACGACCTTGCGGAGCGCCTGCGCTTCCACCAGAACGCGGCCGGCGCCGTGCCGAGCCCCTTCGACTGCTTCCTTGTTATGCGCGGCCTGCGGACGCTGGCGGTGCGCATGGAGCGCGCCACGGCCAACGCGCGCGCGATTGCCTTCTGGCTCAACGGGCGGCCGGAGGTGCGTCAGGTCAGCTGGCCGGGGCTGCCTGGCAGCCCGTACCGAGAGCTGGTCGAGCGCCAGATGCGCCTGCCCGGCGCCATGGTCAGCTTCGAGCTCAACGGCGAGCTGGCGGTGGCCGAGCGCTTCGTGGCGGCCACGCGCCTCTTCACGCTGGCGGAGTCGCTGGGCGCGGTGGAGTCGCTGATCGAGCTGCCGGCCGCCATGACCCACGTCTCGGTCGCCGACTCGCCGCTGGCCGTGCCCGCCGGGCTCGTGCGCCTGTCGGTGGGTATCGAGGCGGTGGAGGACCTCATCGCCGACCTCGAGCAGGCGTTCGTCGTCGCAGCGGTTCCGGCCGCGGCGGTCTAGGCGCGTTGGAGCGGCCGAAGGACCCGCCGCAGCTGCCCGAGGACGGGCCGACGGAGCTGGCCGAGGGACGGGACGGCGAGCTGGTCGAGCGCCTGTCCGCCGGCACCGCCACGCTGCTGCTGGCCTGGCTGATGGGGATCGGCGCGGCCAGCGCGCTGCTGGCGACCTGGGTCTTCGCGGCCGTCTTCCTCGGCCAGCGCCTCGGCCTGGACGACCTGTTCAGCGGCGTCGGCTTCTACGTGGCGCTGTTCGGGGCGGCGGGGCCCACGTTGCTGTGGCTGACCGGCCGCGCGCAGGGCCACTCGCTGCCCTGGTTCGGCTGGACGGCGGCCAAGATCGGCTTTGTCATGATCGGGGGCACCATCGGCATAGCCGCGCTGGGCGTGCTGATGCTCGGCGGCCAGCTCGGGGGCGGAGCGCTGCCGGGCGCGCTGGCCCTCATCGGGCTCACGCTGCTGCTGTCGATCCTGTGGGCGCTGGCCGTCTGGTCGGCCGACCGCTACATCGCACGCGCCCGCGTCGAGACTTAGGGAAGAGGGGGCGCGCCCTGGTTGTCGCTCGCAAGGGCGGGGAGAAACCGCCTGCGACTCCTGAACGACCCAGTCTTGGTGGGCGTCCACGCCCGCCACTGCTTCGCAGAGAATTTGAACGGCAGCCGTTGCTGCAGGAACGGCACAATTCGCGCCAGCAACGCATCTTCGACGTTTGGGATGCAGAGCTCGATGGCGACCAATGCGCGATTGTGGAGGATGAGACGCAATCGACTGGTCCCAAGCGGTACGCCCCACTCGTATTCGACCCCGCCGTATCGTTCCCGATCCTGACCCGGTATCGCACGGCCGGTCAGGGGATCGAGTAACCGGAAGTCGAACTTGGCGGTGAACCAAACTGGTGCCAGGCCGTACCGGTTGGTCGGCTGGGGATCTATCTCATCGAGAAAGTCGAGC
>JAPSGM010000297.1 GCA_031177555.1 Chloroflexota bacterium | reverse complement strand
ACCTGCAGTGCGCCCAGCGTGGCGGTCGGATCGGCGTACTCGCTGACCGTGGCCTGCTCGATGGCGAGGTGCGTCGAGGTCTGCTGGTTGACGATGTCGGCCACGCGCGAGAAGCGGGTCGCGATCCGGCCCGAGACGCGGTACGCCGACGTATAGACGTCGATCGGCACGCTGTGGACCGGCGAGGGTGCGAACGGGTCCATCCCGAAATCGGCCATGCGGGCCCGATGCTACCGCGCCGTCATCGGCGCAGGCGCGTCGTCAGCGCCGGCGCGCCTTCCACGCCTCCTCGCTCGGCCAGTCCCGCGCCCACTCGGCCGTCACGAACCCATAGGTCGTGGTGGCGTCGCGCGGCGGACGCAGCTCGACGAGGTCGGTCACCTCGAAGCCGTTGGCCCGCAGCAGGCGGATCCAGTCGCCGTAGCCGAGGTGGAACTCGACCCCGTCGGAGTCTGGCCACTCGTTGCGGTGCATGCCGAAGTACGGGCGGCGCAGACGGTCGGTGGCCGGGCCCTCCGCCTCGGTGTCCGGCACGGCCAGCATCAGGATCAGCCCGTTGGTGAGGAACACGAGCTCGCCGCCGGGACGCAGCAGCCGCGCCGCTTCCGGGATCCATCGGTACGGATCGGCCCACAGCGCGGCCCCGTACTCGCTGACGGCGAAGTCGAAGCTGGCGTCGGGCAGCGGCACGTCCTCGGCGTTGCCGAGCAGCAGCGGGAAGTCCAGCCCGTGCTCGCGCTGCAGGCGTCGCGCGGTCTCCAGCTGCGCCGGCGAGTTGTCGATGCCCGTCACGCGCGCCCCGCGGCGGGCCAGCCAGGCGCTGACGTAGGCCGTGCCGCACCCGAACTCGATCACGTCCCTGTCGTCCAGCTGGTCCGGCAGCAGACGAACCTCGCCCTCGGGGATGCCCCAGATGCCCCAGCGCGGCTCGTCCGCGGCCCAGCTCTCCTCGCCGTTGGCCACGTAGCGGTCGGCGAGGTCGTCCCAGTGGGCGCGGTTGCGCCTCACGTGCTCGGGGAGCGTCTCCTCATCCTGCATGGGCCCGATGCTACCCCGGATCTACCCCGGCCTCGCCCGCGGCACTCGCCAGGTCCCGAGCGGGTCACCTGCGGCAGGCCGCGAAGGCGTGACTGCCGGAGGGCGAATGGTGGTCACATCTCGGAGGTGGGAAGACCTCCACTTGCGATATGTGAACGGCGGTCGCGTCATGTATCTCGCCGGGTCGAAAGCGGGCCGCGGACCAGCGTTGCCGAGCTGGAGCACGGATCCTTCGCCCTCGATGGCATGCGTTCGACCGACGTAACGTGACGGTGAGTCACATATCGCAAGTCGGGAAGGCGCGACTGCCGGAAGGTGGACCAGGAGCCACATCCCGCAGGTCGGCAGACCCGTGCGACGCGCCTGACGCGACGAGTGCGACGAGCCGCCGACGAGCCGACCCGACCCCCCCGGCGTGCGGTCACGCCTCCCCCAGCTCCCCGGTGGCGGCGATGCGCTCCGTCTCGCCGCGCTCGCCGGTGGCCAGCAGGAGGCGTCCCGTGGCCTGCTCTCCGAAGAGTGCCTCCACGCTGCCCAGGGTATCGATCTCCGCCGGCGTCTTGTCGTCACGGATGCGCACGATCCGCGGGAAGCGCAGCGCGAACCCGGAGCGATGCCGCCCCGAGCGCATGATCCGGTCGAAGGCGATCTCCACCACCACCTCTGGCACCACGGTTCGGTAGCGGCCGCGATCGGCGAGGGTGATGGCCTTGAAGTGCTCGGTCATGGCGGCGATCTCGGCATCGGTCAGGCCGGTGTAGGCCTTGCCGATGGTCAGCAGCGGCGCATCGGGCTCCTCGGAGGCGCGAACGGCGAAGGTGTAGTCGGAGAGGACGGCGCGCCGCTTGCCGTGGCCCCATTCCACGCCCACCACCACGCAGTCGAGGGTGGCCAGCGCCTTCTTGAGCTTCAGCCAGCCCAGCCCCCGGCGACCCGGCTGGTAGGCCGAGTCGGGGTCCTTGACCATCAGGCCCTCGTTGCGCCGGTCCCGCGCGTCGTCGAAGTGCGCCTCCACCTCGTCCGCCGAGCGCGCGGTGGCCAGGCGCGAGTAGAGGAACCGCTCGTCCGTCACCGCCGGCAGGTCCAGCGCCTCCAGCGCCCGGCGCCGATCGCGCAGCGGCGTCTCCAGCAGGTCCCGCCCGTCCAGGTGCAGCACGTCGAACGCCACCAGCACCACCGGCACCTGCTCCAGCAGCTCGGCCGAGGGGCTCACCCGTCCCAGCCGGGTCTGCAGGCTGGCGAAGTCCAGCACCGATCCGGCCCGGTACGGCACCAGCTCCCCATCCACCACCAGCCGATGGCCGATGCGCGCCGCGGCGGCCACCACCTCGGGGAACGCGCGGGTGATCTCGTTGAGGTCGCGGCTGAAAAGGCGCGGCCCGCCGCCCTCGCCGTCCAGGTGCAGCTGGGCGCGGATGCCGTCGTACTTGTCCTCGATCCACGCCTCGTCGCCGACCCGTCGCATCACCTCGGACGAGTCGGCCACCGGCGTGGCCAGCATGAAGCGGATGGGACGGCCGAGGTGCAGCGCGGCGTCGGCCAGGCGGCCGCTGCGGGCCAGGACCGCCGCCTCTCCCGGCTCG
>JAPSGM010000114.1 GCA_031177555.1 Chloroflexota bacterium | reverse complement strand
GGGCGCGGCGCTGCGCGACGGTGTCCCGCGCGTGGTCGAGGAGGGTGACGAGCGGGTCTTCCTGGAGCCGATGCTTCCCCCGCTGCGGCTGGTCGTCTGCTCCGCCGGCCACGACGCCATCCCGCTAGTCCGCCAGGCGTCCGAGCTGGGCTGGCGGGTGACCGTCGCCGACGTGCGGCGGCGGCTGCTGAGCCACGACCGGTTCCCTGACGCCACCGACTTCGTCGACGCCGACCCGGACCGGGCCGCGGAGGCCGTGGGCCCGGACGAGCGGACCGCGGTGGTGCTGATGAGCCACAGCTACCTGCGCGACATCGGCTATCTGCGCGCCTTCCTGGAGGCGCCGCTCGCTTACCTCGGGGCGCTGGGGCCGCGTGGGCGTACCGAGCAGATGCTGGCCGAGATCGGCCGCCCGGAGGCGATGGAGCGGCTGCATGCCCCGGCCGGACTGGACATCGGCGCGGAAGGGCCGGAGGAGGTCGCGCGCGCGATCGTCGCCGAGGTCCTGGCCGTCACCCGTGGACGCCCCGGCACCCCGCTGCGCGACCGCCCCGGCCCCATTCACGGTGACGCTCAGCCGCCGATGTAGCTCATCTCCACCTTGGGCAGCTGGGCCGTCTCGGCCGTCCGGATCTCGCTGTAGCGGTCGTCGCGCGCCGCCCAGATGCTGTTCAGGGCGGCATCAAGCTCGTCGTGACCCACGCCGCCGCGGACGAGGGCCCGCAGGTCGTGCCCGGAGGTGGCGAACAGGCAGGTGTAAAGCTGGCCGTCGGCCGAGACGCGGGCGCGGGTGCAGTCGCCGCAGAAGGGCTTCGAGACGCTGGCGATGACCCCGATCTCGCCGGCGCCATCGGCGTAGCGGTAGCGCGTGGCGACCTCGCCGGAGTAGGCCGGCGGCACCGGCTCGAGCGGGAAGGCCGCGCCGACCGTTTCCAAGATCTCTTCGGCGCTCACGACGTCGTCCAGTCGCCAGCCGTTGGTGTGCCCGACGTCCATGTACTCGATGTAGCGCAGCACGCGGCCCGTTCCCCGGAAGCGGCGCGCCATGGACAGGATGGCGTGCTCGTTCCAGCCGCGCTTCACGACCATGTTGATCTTGACCGGCCCCAGGCCGGCCTCCTCCGCGGCGCGGATCCCCTCTAGGACCGCGCTGACCGGCGCGCGCGAGTCGTTCATGCGGCCGAAGGTGTCGTCGTCATCGGCGTCCAGGCTGACCGTGACCCGATGCAGCCCCGCGGCCTTCAGGTCGGCCGCGTACCGAGGCAGCAGCACGCCGTTGGTCGTCAGCGTCAGGTCGCGGACGCCGGGGACCCCGGCCAGCATGCGCACCAGCTCCGGCAGTTCGCGCCGGACGAGGGGCTCGCCGCCGGTGAGGCGCACTTTCTCGACACCGAGCCTGGCGAACGCCGCCGTGAGCCGTGCGATCTCCTCGAAGGTGAGCAGCTCGGCGCGCGGCAGGAAGGCGTGATCGGGCCCGAACACCGCGCGCGGCATGCAGTACACGCAGCGGAAGTTGCAGCGGTCGGTGACGCTGATGCGCAGGTCGTGCAGCGCGCGGCCGCGGGTGTCGCGGGCGGCGGGGAGGACCGGGAGCTGGGTGGTCACCGCAGGATCGTGACAGGTACCGGGCCGGCGTGCCAGACGGGCTCCCTCGCGCTCCGCCGCGAGAGCTTCACCGGAGCGCTGGAACGAGCGCCTCGAGCATCCCCGGCAGGCCGGACAGGTCGGGGAGCTCGCCGGCGCGGGGAAGGTCGCTCCACTCGTCCTCGCGGTTGATCCACACGCAGCGCAGCTTCAGCCGCGCGGCCGGCTCGACGTCGTGGAAGAGCGAGGCGGCCACGTGGACGTGGGCCTCCCGCGCGGCGCCGGTATGCTCGAAGAAGGCCTCCCAGTGGCCGGGCGCCGGCTTGTACGAGCCGATTTCGGAGGCGACCACCCTGGCGTCGGGCGGGACGCCGATGGCGGCCAGCGATGCGTCCAGCAGGTCCGAATCGGTGTTCGACAGGATGGCCAGCCGCCAGCCGCGCTCCCGCAGCTCCCGCAGCGCGCCGGGCACCTCCGGGAAGACGGGCCAGCGGGGCAACGACTCGGCCAGGGCATCGGCCCGGCCATCCGGGACGACCAACCCCTCGCTGGCGGCCAGGCGCCACAGCACCTCGGCCATGCCGCGGCGGTAGCTCATCGGCTCTCGGGCCTGGACGGCGGGCTCGATACGGTGATAGCGGCGCAGGAGTGCGTCCGCGTCGGCATCGGGCCAGATCGAGGCGAGGGTGGCGCGAATCCCGCCCATCCAGTCGATCAGCGTGCCGTAGCAGTCAAAGGTCGCCCATCGCTCGCTCACTGGCGGCGAGTGTAGGACCGCCCGCCATGGCAGCATTCGCGCATGTCCGCGGAATCCGATCTCCTCGCATCCCTGCGCGCGGCGGTAGGGGATGGCCACGTGCTGGCCGATCCCGCCCTGCGCGCCGGGCATGAGACGGACTGGTCCCGGCGCTGGCGCGGCGAGGCGCTCGCAGTGGTGCGAGCTGGCACCGTGGAGGAGGTGGCGGCGGTGCTGGTCGACTGCCGGGCGGCGGGCGCCGCGATCATCCCGCAGGGTGGCAACACCGGGCTGGTCGGTGGCTCGGTGCCCCGCGGCCGGGAGCCGCGCGGCCGGCCGCAGGTCGTCCTGTCGCTGACCCGGCTGCGCGACCTCGAGGTCGTGGACGTGGCGGCCGCCGAGGTGACCGTCGGCGCGGGCGCCACGCTGGGGGCCCTGCAGGCCCATGCGCGGGGCGCCGGCTACGCTTTCGGCGTCGACCTCGGTGCCAGGGACAGCGCGACCATCGGCGGCATGATCGCCACCAACGCCGGCGGCGTGAACGTGATCCGCCATGGACCGATGCGCCAGCAGCTGGTCGGGCTGGAGGCGGTGACCGCCGACGGCGCGGTGGTACGGCGGCTGCCGGGGCTGGTCAAGGACAACACCGGCTACCACCTGCCCTCGCTGCTGGCCGGCTCGGAGGGCACGCTGGCGATCGTCACCCGCGCCCGACTGCGCCTGGTGCCGCTGCCGGCGCGGCGGGCGGTGGCCCTCGTCGCGGCCGACGGCGCGGACGAGGCGGCTGCGCTCTCCGGGGAGCTGCGCCGCACCCTGCCGAGCCTGCTCGCCGCCGAGCTCTTCTTCGAGGACGGGATGGAGCTGGTCCTGCGCCACTCCGGTGGGTCGCGCCCGTTCCGGGAGCAGCATGGCGCCTACCTGCTGGTAGAGGTCGAGGGCAGCCGTGACCCGACCGATGAGCTGCTCGGCGCGGTCGAGGGCTGCGGCGGCCTCGTGCGCGACGCGATCATGTGCACCGACGAGGCGGAGCGCGCGCGGGCCTGGGCGCTGCGCGAGCGGCACACCGAGGCCGTCAACGCCCAGGGCGTGCCGCACAAGCTGGACGTGGCGGTGCCGGTGGGGCGCATCGGCGAGTTCGTGCGGCGGGTGAAGGAGGCCATCGGCGAGGCGGCCCCGGGGGCGCGGACGTACCTGTACGGGCACATCGGCGACGGAAACCTGCACGTCAACGTCATCGGGCCGGCGCCGGAGGACGAGGCGGTCGACGACGCGGTGCTGGAGCTGGCCATTGCCATGGGAGGGACCATCAGCGCCGAGCACGGCATCGGCGTGGCCAAGACGGCGTGGCTGGAGGCCGACCGCGGTGCCGCCGACGTGGCCGTCATGCGAGCCATCAAGGCCGCGCTCGACCCTGACGCCATCCTCAACCCCGGCGTCCTGCTGCCCGCCTAGGGCAGGAGGATCAGCTTCAGCCCGGCGATCAGCAGCACCAGCGCCAGCGCGCGCCGCAGCCACGGGCTTCCCAGCCGCCGGCTGCCCAGCTCGGAGCCGATGGCGCCGCCGACCGCCACCGCGCCCAGCCACAGCGGCAGCGCGGCCGGGATGTTCCCGACTGCCCCGATGTTGCCGGCCAGCCCGGCCACCGAGTTGGCCAGGATGAAGAGGGCCGACGTGCCGGCCGCGAACCGCACGCCGGCCCAGCCGGCCACGACCATGAGCGGCGTGAGGAAGATGCCGCCGCCCGTCCCGGTCAGGCCGGCCAGCAGGCCGATGCCCGCGCCGCTGCCCACCGCGGCGGCGAGCGGCGCGCGCGGTGGGAACTCGTCGGCGGGACGCACCGCGGTCACGCCGAAGCGCACGGCGGCGAAGATCAGCACCGCGCCGACCAGCGGCCGGTACACCTCGTCGGGGAGCGTCAGCGTGCCGCCGACGAAGGCGGCCGGGACCGACCCGACCAGGAAGGGCAGGGCGGAGGCCGGCCGCACGAAGCCGCCGCGGGCGAAGCGGGCCGTCACGATGCCGGCCACCAGGATGTTGAGCGTCAGCGCGGTGGGCCGCATCACCTCGGGAGCGAGCCCGACGAGCGCCATGGCGGCCAGGTACGCCGATGCGCCGGCGTGGCCGACCGTGCCGTAGAGGATCGCGGCCACCCCGAAGAGGACCGCAAGGAACAGGGCTGCCGGGGTCAGCGCATCGGGCAAGCGCTCAGCCCAGCTCCTGGTGGGCCTTGATGAAGAGGGAGCCGAGCGCGCGGGCGACGGTCGGGAAGGCGTGGATCGTGTCGGCCAGCACCGAGATCGGGATGCCGAGCTTCACGGCCAGCACGGCCTCGTGGATCGCCTCGCTGACCGCCGGCCCGGCCATGAAGGCGCCGACCAGCACCCTGCGCTGACGGTCGACGACGATGGTGACGTGGCCGCCGCGCTCCGCGACCTGGCCCCTGGCGGTCTTGGCCAGGTCCTGCGTCAGCTCGAAGGCATCGATCCCGCGCTCGCGGGCCTGGTCGAGCAGCAGGCCGGTGGACGAAGACTCGGGGTCCGTGTAGGTGGCGCGCGGGATGGCCGACATGTCCTCCTTCGCATCGTTGCCCAGGGCCGCGCGTGCCGCGATCTCGCCCTGGTAGTGGGCGGTGTGGGTGTGCAGCTCCGGGCCGGCGACGTCGCCCGCCACGTACACGCCGGGCGCGATGCGCAGCTGGTCGTCCGATTCCACCCGACCGTCCTTCGGCTCCACGCCGATGGCCCCCAGGTTCAGGGCGTCAAGCGGGAGGTCGCGCCCGATGGTCAGTAGGATCACCTCGCCCTCCGCCCTGTCGCCGTCGGACAGCTCCACCACGTGGCGCCCGTCCCGGCCGGCGTGGGGCCGCACCGCTTCGGCTCGGACGTTGAGCCGGATCTCGACGCCGTCGCGCTTGAGCCCCTCGGCCAGGTACCTCGAGGTGAGGGGGTGCTCCCGGTCGTGGATGCGCTCGTGGGGATGGACCAGCGTCACCGGCACCCCGTAGCGCGCGTAGACCTGCCCCAGCTCCATGCCACTGGGCCCGCCGCCGATGACCACCACGCCGTCGGGCAGCTGGCGCAGGCTCGTTCCCTCGCGGTTGGTCCAGTAGCCGGCCTCCGCCAGGCCGGGCAGCGACGGTATGCGGGAGTGCGAGCCGACGGCCAGGATCACGGCGCCGGCCTCGATCTCCCGCGGAGCCTCGTCGTCGCGCCGGACCTCGAGCCGCAGCGGGTCGTGCGAGGTGAAGCGCGCCGTGCCCCGGATGGGGACCGCCCCCGACCGTCGCAGCGCCCGCAGGTGGGTCGTGTCGTCCGGGTAGTCGATCCCCTCGCGGACGATCATCCAGTCACGGAAGTCCGAAGCCTTCGGCCACGGGTAATCGCCGCCGCCGTGGTGCACCGCGGCCGCGTGCAGCAGCGCCTTGGACGGCATGCACTGCCAGAACGGGCAGCCGCCGCCGAACAGGTCGCGCTCGATGATGGCCGTGGAGGCGCCGAGCTCGCGCGCCTCGTAGGCCGCCGCTTCGCCGGCTGCGCCGGCACCCACGATGACGACGTCGTATCGGTCCATGGCCGGGATCATAGGGCCCGCGGCCGACCTACCCGGCCTCGACCCCGCCGATGAAGGTGCGGAGCGGCCGAACGGCGCCCAGGCGCAGGGCGAAGGCGCCCTCGTGCCGGGCGTCCCAGGCGACGAGGTCGGCGTCCGCGCCGCGGCGCCAGCACGCCGCGGCGGCCGGCGAGCGAGAGGGCCGCGGCGGCGCCGCCGGTCGCGGCGACGACGGACTCCTCGACCGTCATGGCCAGCAGCGTGGCGCCCAGCCCGATGACCAGCGGCATGGCGCCCCAGCTCCCGAAGGTCCCCGCGTTGGCGTCCGAGCCGAGCGCGACGGTGGCCCCGGCATCCAGCAGGGCGCGCGCCGGCGGCAGCCGGTCGCGCATGGCCAGGGCCGGCCCGGGCAGCAGCGTGGCCACCGTGGTGTAGCCGGCCAGCGCCGCCACGCCGCCGTCGTCCAGCTGCTCGAGATGGTCGGCGCTCACCGCGCCGAGGCGCACGGCCAGCTCCGCCCCGCCGCCTCGCGTCAGCTGGTCGGCGTGCAGCCGCAGGCCGAGCCCATGGTCGCCGGCCGCGCGCA
>JAPSGM010000113.1 GCA_031177555.1 Chloroflexota bacterium | reverse complement strand
GCTCGACGAGCGGCGCCGGCGGAGCGCCGCCGCCCTCGCGGCCCTCGCGCAGCGCCACGAAGTTCGGCCCGAGCAGCGGCGCGAACGCGGCGTCGCCGGGTCCTCATCGCCAACCGCGGCGAGATCGCGATCCGGGTGGCACGCGCCTGCCGTGAGCTGGGCATCGACAGCGTGGCCGTCTTCTCCGAGGCCGACGTCGATGCGCCCCACGTCGAGGCCGCCGACCTCGCCGTGCCGATCGGGCCGCGGGCAGCGGCCGAGTCCTACCTGAGCATCGACGCCCTCATCCAGGCGGCCCGCCGGTCGGGGGCGGACGCGGTCCACCCCGGGTACGGGTTCCTTTCGGAGAGCGCCGCCTTCGCGACCGCGGTGCAGGAGGCCGGGCTGGCCTGGATCGGTCCACCACCTGCGACGCAGGAGGCCCTGGGCAACAAGCTGGCCGCGCGGCGCGCCGCGGTCGAGGCCGGCGTGCCGGTCGTGCCCGGGCTGATGGTGCCGGTCCAGGATGGCGTGCTGCCGGACCTGGCCGACATCGGGCTGCCGGCCATGCTGAAGGCCGCGGCCGGTGGGGGAGGACGGGGCATGCGCCGCGTCGACTCCGCCGAGGCGCTGCCCTCGGCCCTTGCCACGGCTCGCCGCGAGGCGGCGGCCGCGTTCGGCGACGGCACGGTCTACCTGGAGCGACTGGTCAGCCCGGCGCGCCACGTCGAGGTCCAGCTGCTCGGGGACCGGCACTCCGGACTGGCCTGCCTGGGGGAGCGGGACTGCAGCATCCAGCGACGCCACCAGAAGCTGGTCGAGGAGTCGCCCTCCCCGGCCGTCACCCCGGAGATCCGCGCGTCGCTCTACGAGTCCGCGCGCCGCGTGGCCGGGACCGTGGCCTTCGAGAGCGCCGCGACCGTCGAGTTCCTGCTGGACCCGGAGGGGAACCACTACTTCCTGGAGATGAACACCCGCCTGCAGGTCGAGCACGGCGTCACCGAGCTGGTCACCGGCCTGGACCTCGTGGCCTGGCAGATCCGCATCGCGGCGGGGGAGCGCCTGCCGGCCGGGCTGCTGGAGCCGGCCCTGCGCGGCAATGCCGTCGAGGTGCGGATCTACGCCGAGGACCCGTGGAACGCGTTCCGCCCGCTGGCGGGAGCCGTCTCGGCCCTGCGCCTGCCGTCGGGGCCGGGGGTGCGGGTGGATGCCGCGGTGAGGCCGGGGCTTGAGCTGACCCCGGAGTACGACCCCCTCCTCGGCAAGCTGATGGTTCACGCCGAGGACCGGCCCGCCATGGTCGCCCGCCTGCGCCGCGCCCTGGACGAGACGGTCGTGGGCGGCCTGCAGACCGACCTGGGCTTCCATCGCTGGCTGGTCGACCAGCCAGCCTTCGCCGACGGCCGATATGACACCGGTTTCGTGCCCCAGCACTGGGCCGATGGCACGCCGCTGACCGACGAGGTGGCTGAGGTCGCCGCCGCCGCGGCGGCGATGGCGCGGGCGGAGCTCACCCCCGTGGCCGGCGCGCGTCCCGCGCGGGCTCGTGGCGCCGGGGCCGAGTCCGCCTGGGCTGCCGCCGCCCGCCGCGAAGCGCTGCGCTCGTGACCGTCCCGTACCGGGTCGAGGTCGCGGGCCGGCCGGTCGAGGCCGGGACCGGCTGGCGGCTGACCTGGGTGGACCGGGCGGCCGGGATCGCCCGCCTGGCGCGCGGGGAGCGCTCCATCGGCGTGGTGGTGGAGGGCGCCGGCAGCCGATGGTTTGTGACCATCGGGGGGCGGCGCATCCCGGTGGCCGTCCGCACCCGGCGCGAGCAGCTGCTGGCCGAGGCGGAGGTCGCCACCCGCGGTCACGGCGGACCGATCGAGGTCCGGGCCACCCTGCCCGGGCTGGTGGTGGCGGTCAGCGCGGCCGAGGGCGGCGAGGTGGCTGAGGGCGACCCGCTGGTCACCATCGAGGCCATGAAGATGCAGAACGAGGTCCGCGCCCCGCGCGCAGGCCGCATCGGCAGCGTGGCCGTGGCGACCGGCCAGCCGGTGGCCACCGGCGCGTTGCTGCTGAGGATCGAGTAGCGGCCTCGGTACAATCGGGCGCCATGACCGATCCCGAGGGCATCACGCGTCCGCCACGTCGGTCCACCTCGGGGATCGAGATCAAGGCGGCCTACGGCCCGCACGACCTCGTCGGCTTCGATCCGGCGGAGCAGCTGGGCGAGCCCGGCGCCTTCCCGTTCACACGCGGCGTCCGCCCCGACGGGTACCGCGGCCGGCTGTGGACGATGCGCCAGTACGCCGGCTTCGGGTCGGCCGAGGAGACGAACCGCCGCTTCCGCTACCTGCTGGAGCGCGGCCAGACTGGGCTCTCGGTGGCGTTCGACCTGCCCACCCAGATGGGCTACGACTCGGACGCCCCGGAGGTCGTCGGCGAGGTGGGGCGCGTGGGCGTGCCGATCGACAGCATCGAGGACATGGCGGTCCTGCTGGAGGGCATCGACCTCGCGCGGGTGAGCACCAGCATGACCATCAACGCCACCGCCGCCATCCTGCTTGCCCTCTACGAGGCGGTGGCACGCCGCCAGGGCGTCGACCCGCACCGACTGCGCGGGACGATCCAGAACGACATCCTCAAGGAGTACATCGCGCGCGGGACGTACATCTATCCGCCGGAGCCGTCCATGCGCCTGGTGACCGACACGTTCGCCTACTGCCGCACCGAGCTGCCAGCGTGGAACACGATCAGCATCAGCGGCTACCACATGCGCGAGGCCGGGGCGACGGCGGCCCAGGAGGTGGCCTTCACCGTCGCCAACGCCATGGCCTACGCCGATGCCGCCCTGGCCGCCGGCCTGGCCTTCGACGAGTTCGCGCCGCGCCTGTCCTTCTTCTTCGCCGCGCACAATGACCTGCTCGAGGAGGTCGCCAAGTTCCGGGTGGCGCGGCGCGTCTGGGCGCGCGTCGCCCGCGATCGGTACGCGGCCGGCGACCCACGATCGATGGCCATGCGCTTCCACGTCCAGACCGGCGGCTCCACTCTCACCGCCCAGCAGCCCGAGACGAACGTGGTGCGCACCACCGTCCAGGCGCTGGCCGCCGTGCTCGGCGGGGCGCAGTCGCTGCACGCCAACGCCCTGGACGAGGCGCTGGGCCTGCCAACCCCGGCCAGCGCGCGCCTGGCGCTGAGAACTCAACAAGTGTTGGCCTTCGAGTCCGGCGTGGCGGCCAGCGCTGACCCGCTGGCCGGCTCCTACGCGCTCGAGAGCCTGACCTCCGCGCTGGAGGAGCGGATCTGGGCCGAGCTGGAGGAGATCGATCGCCGCGGCGGGACCCTGGCGGCACTGGCCGACGGCTACCAGCAGGGCGAGATCGGCGATGCCGCGTACGACTTCCAGCGCCAGGTGGAGGCTGGGGAGCGCATCGTGGTCGGCCTCAACGCGTTCGACGACGGCGGCGAGGAGCAGCGACCGGAGCCGCAGGCCATCGACCCCGAGACCGAACGCCGGCAGGCCGCCCGGACCCAGCGGGTCCGCGAGTCCCGCGACGCAGCGGCGGCCGCCACGGCGCTGGACGGGCTCGAGAGCGCCGCGCGCGGCACCGACAACGTGCTGCCCCGCATCCGGGCCTGCGTCGAGGCGTCCGTCACCCTGGGCGAGATCAGCGACGCCCTGCGCCGGGCCTGGGGCGAGCATCGCCCGTGAGCATCGGGCCCATCCACCACGTGGCCATCGTCGTCCGCTCGATCGACGAGGCGCTGCCGCGCTACGCCACCCTCTTCGGCTGGGCGCCGGAGGCGGAGCCCTTCGTGTTCGCCAGCCAGCGGGTCCGCCTCTGCTTCCTGTCCACCGGGCCGCACCCGGCGGCGCGGATCGAGCTGGTGGAGCCCACGGACGGGGACTCCGGCGTGGCCCGCTTCCTCGCCGCCCGCGGCGAGGGCCTTCACCACGTCTGCCTGGTGGCCGACGACCTGCCATCTGAACTCGCGGCCCTCGCGGCCGCGGAGGCGGAGCTGATCGACCGCGAGCCGCGCCCCGGCGCCCACGGGCACGTCGCCTTCATCCATCCCCGAACCCTGAACGGCGTCCTGTGGGAGCTGCTGGCCAGCGGGGAGGACGCTTGACGGCGGCGTCCTGATGGCGATCCTGCGCGAGGAGTACGAGGCGCAGGGCGGCGCTCCCGGCTAGCGGACGCCGGCCGCGCGCAGCAGCTGCGGGATCTGCGACGGCGAGTCGGCCACCGCGATACCCGCCGCCTCCAGGGCGGCGCGCTTCGACTCGGCCGTCCCGGCGCCGCCGGAGATGATCGCGCCGGCATGGCCCATGCGACGGCCGGGCGGCGCCGTGCGCCCGGCGATGAACGCTGCCATCGGCTTGCGCACCTCGCGCTGCACGAAGGCGGCGGCCCTCTCCTCCTCCTCGCCGCCGATCTCGCCGATCATGACGATCGCCTCGGTGGCCGGGTCGTGGTTCAGCATGTCCAGCACGTCGACGAAGCTGGTGCCCACGATCGGGTCGCCTCCGATGCCGACGCAGGTCGACTGGCCCAAGCCGGCATCGGTCATGGCCTGCACCACCTCGTAGGTCAGCGTGCCGGATCGGCTCACGAGCCCGACCGGCCCGGCCCGATGGATGTTGCCGGGAATGATCCCGACCTTCGCCTCGCCGACGCTGGTCAGGCCGGGGCAGTTCGGACCGATGAGCCGCACCCCGGCGGCGCGCAGGACGTGGTACACGCGCAGCATGTCCAGCGCCGGGATGCCCTCGGTGATGCAGATCACCAGCGGCACGCCGGCCTCGGCCGCCTCGAGCATCGCGTCGGGAGCGGCGCCGGCCGGGACGAAGATGCACGTCGCGTTGGCGCCCGTCTCGCGCACGGCGTCGACCACGGTGTCGAAGACCGGCACGCGACCGTCCAGTGCCGTCTGCCCGCCCTTGCCCGGCGTCACGCCGGCCACGATGTCCGTGCCGTACTCGAGCATCGCGGAGGAGTGGAACTCGCCCTCGCGGCCGGTGATGCCCTGGACCAGCAGCCGCGTGTCGCGGTTGACCAGGACGCTCACGCCCGCGCCCCGCTCACGCGGTCGCCCCGCTCGCCCGGCTCGCTGCCGCCACCGCCCGGGCGGCTGCATCGTCCAGGCTGGTCGCCGTGATCAGGTTGGCCTGCCGCAGGATCTCGGCCGCCTCCGCGGCGTTGGTGCCGACGATGCGCACCACCATTGGCACCTCGCGCTCCAGCCCGGCCCGGGCCTCCACGATGCCCCGCGCCACCTCGTCGCCGCGGGTGATGCCGCCGAAGATGTTGACCAGGATGGCCTTCACGTTCGGGTCGTCCAGGATGATCCGGAACGCCGCCAGCACCCGGTCCGCCTTGGCGCCGCCCCCGATGTCCAGGAAGTTGGCCGGCTCGCCGCCGGCCAGCTTGACCAGGTCCATGGTCGTCATTGCCAGCCCGGCGCCGTTGACCATGCAGCCGATGCTGCCGTCGAGCTTGATGAAGTTGATGCCAGCCTCGCGCGCCGCCGTCTCGGACGGCTCCTCCTCGTTCAGGTCGCGCATATCCTCCAGGTCGGGGTGGCGCGGGAGCGCCGAGTCGTCGAGCACGATCTTGGCGTCCAGCGCCAGCAGGCGTCCGTCATCGGTGATGACCAGCGGGTTGATCTCGGCCAGGTCCGCATCGGCCTCCACGAAGGCCCGGTGGAGCCCGTCGAGCACCGCGCCGAAGTCCCTGCGCAGCTCGGCCGGGATGCCCAGGAAGAAGCTCGCGCGGCGCACGTTGTGCGGCTGCAGGCCGATGAGCGCATGGAGCGGCAGGCGCAGGATGGCCTGGGGGTTGGTGCGCGCCGTCTCCTCGATCTCCACGCCGCCCTCCGGGCTGGCGATGAGGGTGACCGCCCTGGCCGCGCGGTCCAGGATCAGCCCCAGGTAGAACTCCTTGGCGATGTCGGCCGCCGGCGCCACCAGCACGGTCTTGACCGTCACGCCCTTGATGTCCAGGCCGATGATCTCGCCCGCGCGCGCCTCCGCCTCCTCCGGGCTTGCCGCCAGCTTCACGCCGCCGGCCTTGCCGCGGCCGCCCACCAGCACCTGCGCCTTGACGACGACCGGGCCGCCGATGCGCTCGGCGGCGCCTCGGGCCTCCGCCGGCGTGGTAGCGGTCTCCCCGGCCAGCATCGGCACGCCGTGGCGGGCCAGGATCTCCTTGGACCGGTACTCCTGGAGCTTCATCCCACCTCCTGTGCCGTCCCGTCCGCGTGGCGCCTCGCGGCAGCGTGCCGCGAGGCTCGGTGCGGGGGACGCCCCGATTGTAGGGCGGGCGCGTCGCCGGTGGCGCGCATTCGGCGGAGCGTCGCGCCAGCGCCTTCTACACTTCGCGGGTGAGCTATCGAGTCACGCTGATCCCCGGCGACGGCATCGGTCCGGAGCTGGCGGAGGCCACGGTCGGGGTGCTGCAGGCGACCGGGATCGCCTTCGAATGGGACGTCCAGTCC
>JAPSGM010000112.1 GCA_031177555.1 Chloroflexota bacterium | reverse complement strand
CCTCGCGCACGCCGCTGATGCGCGCCCCGGCACCCACCAGCGCCGCCACCAGGTCCGGGGTCTCGCGCGGTGGGTCCGCCAGCTCGACGAGGAGCGACCCCTCCTCATCGCTGGCCCGCGCCCCGAGTACGTACGGCAGCCTGGCCAGCAGGTCGACGAAGGAGTCCGGCCCGCGCGCCCCGTTGAGCTCCACCCGCACGGTCGGGTTGCGGCCGTTGCGCCGGAGTCCGGCCGGCGTGTCGACGCGCAGCAGCGTGCCGCGCATGATCGCGATGCGGTCGCACAGGCGCTCGGCCTCGTCCAGGTTGTGAGTGCAGACCACGATCGAGCGGCCGAGCTCCCGCAGCGAGGCGACGAAGTCGCGCACGGTCTTGGCAGCCGAGGGATCCAGCCCGCTGGTCGGCTCGTCCAGGTAGATCACCTCCGGCTCGTGCAGGAGCGCCCGCGCGATGGCGATCTTCTGGCGCATTCCCTTGCTGAAGCCGCCGACGCGGCGATCGGCGTGCTCGGACATGCCGACCACGTCCAGGTAGCGCGCGACCGCGGCGCGCAGGTCCCGGTCGGGCATGCCGTACAGGCGGCCGTAGTAGGCGAGGTTCTGTGCCGCGGTGAGCTTGTCGTGGAGGCCCGGCGACTCGGTCAGGATGCCGGTCAGCGCGCGAATGCGCTGCGTCCGGCCGCCCAGCTCGTGGCCGTTGATCGTGGCGCGGCCGTCGGTGGGACGGATGAGGCCGGCAAGGATGCGCACGGTCGTCGTCTTGCCGGCCCCGTTCGGGCCCAGCAGGCCGAAGATCTCGCCGTCGGCCACGCTGAACGAGACGTCGTGGACGGCGACCAGCCGCCCGAAGTCGCGACGCAGCCCCTCGACCTCGATCACGGCACCGATCCTAGCGGCCCGGCGCCGACCGCGGTATGGGCCGGTCGGTTTCGGCGCGAACGGGACCCATCCGCCCCGGTAGCATCGGGCCATGGCCGAGGAGGAGCTGGTCTCGAGCGAGCGACCCTGGCAGGGTCGGCTCATCGCGGTACGCGTGGACCGGGTGCGCCTCGCGAGCGGACGCACCGCCGGGCGCGAGGTGGTGGAGCACCCGGGGGCGGTCGGCATCCTGGCCTGGGACGGCGAGCGGGTCGCCATGGTGCGGCAGTGGCGCCACGCGGCGGGAGGGGCGCTGCTGGAGATCCCGGCCGGGACGCTGGATGCCGGGGAGGAGCCGCTGGCCACCGCGCGCCGGGAGCTGGCCGAGGAGTGCGCGCTGTCCGCCGCCAGCTGGGTCCCCGGCCCCTCGTTCTTCACCGCGCCCGGCTTCTGCACCGAGCGCCTCGCCCTCTTCCTGGCCACCGAGCTGTCCGAGGCGAGCGCCGACGCCGCGGAGGACGAGGACCTCGAGCTCTCCTGGATCACCCTGGCCGACGCCCTGGCGGCGATAGAGACGGGCGAGATCGCCGACGCGAAGTCGATCGCCGGCCTGCTATGGCTGGCCCACCGGATGGGGACCGCCTAGGCACGCGGCTTGCTTCGGCTGCCGTCCGATGCGCACCAACGGAGCCGGCTCCGCCGATCCCGAGGAATCCGCCGAAGAGGCGGGCCTGCGGTACGTCACCGACGCCGAGCCCGGCATTCGGCGCCGGCGGGCGGGCCGCGGCTTCGCGTACACCGGCCCCGACGGCGAGCGCATCACCGACCGGCGGCTGCTGGCGCGGATCAAGAGCCTGGCCATCCCGCCGGCCTGGACCGATGTGTGGATCTGCCCCAGCCCGCGCGGCCACCTGCAGGCGACCGGTCGCGACGCGCGCGGCCGCAAGCAATACCGCTACCACCCGCGATGGCGCAGCGCTCGGGACGAAGTGAAGTACGAGCGCATGATCGCCTTCGGCCAGGCGCTGCCGGCGATCCGCAGCCGCCTCGATCACGACCTCTCGCTGCCCGGCCTGCCGCGCGAGCGCGTGCTGGCGGCCGTGGTGCGCCTGCTGGAGAAGACGCGCGTGCGGGTCGGCAACGAGGAGTATGCCCGCGAGAACCGGTCGTTTGGCCTCACCACCCTGCGCAACGGCCACGCGGAGGTTGGGACAAATCGGATTCGGTTCCGCTTCCGCGGCAAGGGCGGCAAGGAGCACGACGTCAGGCTGAGCGACGCCCGCCTGGCGCGCATCGTGGCACGCTGCCAGGACCTGCCCGGGCAGGCGCTGTTCACGTACCTGGACGAGGACGGCGAGCCGCGCACCGTCGGCTCGTCGGACGTCAATGACTACCTGCGCGAGATAAGCGGCGAGGACTTCACGGCCAAGGACTTCCGCACGTGGTCCGGCACCGTCCTCGCCGCGTGGGCGCTGAGCGAGCTGGAGGAGTTCGACTCGGAGGCGCAGGCCAAGAAGAACGTGGTCCGCGCCGTGGAGGCGGTGGCCGAGCACCTGGGCAACACGCCGGCCATCTCGCGCAAGTCGTACGTGCATCCCACCGTGATCGACGCCTACCTGGACGGCGACGTGGTGCGCGCCGCCCGCCGGCGGGCCGAGGAGCGCCTCAGCACGTCGCTGGACGACCTTCCGGCGGAGGAGGCGGCCGTCCTGGGCCTGCTGCGCAAGCGCCTGGCCGAAGAGGAAGCGAAGTCGGCGACGCGCTGAGGTCGGGCGCGCCGCGACGGGTCAGGCGGCGTTGAGGAAGCGCTGCAGCGCCCGCCGGTAGTCCTCGTTGTCCGGCTTCAGGAAGACGGCCATGCGCAGGTGGCGTTCGGCGCGACGCGCGTCGCCCAGCCTGGCTCGCGACAGGCCCAGCCCGAAGTGGGCGTAGTCGTCCAGCGGGTAGTCGTTGACGATCGACTGGAAGCGCTCGGCGGCCGCCGCGTGCGCCCCCTGGTTGAAGTAGGCGCGTCCCAGCGCCTCCAGGATGGAGGCCTTGCCCGGCTCGAGCGCCAGGCAGCGCTCCAGCAGCACGGCGGCGGCGCCGGGGTGGTGCTCGGCCAGCAGCCGCGAGCCTCGCCGGAAGAGCTCGTAGGCGCCCTCGCGCTCGGCGTCGGGCTCCGCGGGGTTGGGGGTGCGCGGCTCGTCCATCGGTGCGGGGTCAGTCGGCGGCCAGGTCGATGCGCTGCAGGCGCGGGTTCTCGGTCCTGCCGGGGATGCGGCCGCGCTTGGCGATCGGCCGGCCGTCGATCTCCTTGAGGTCGCCGGTGAAGTCGATGGGGCTGGCGTCGCTGATCGCCGATCCCACCGCGAACGAGTCGATCGGCGCGCCCGCCTCCTTGAAATACTCGATCCGCTCGGCGTCCAGTCCACCGGAGACGACGATCTTCACGTGTGGGTGCCCTGCAAGATCCAGGCGAGCGCGGACCTCCTTGACCAGGTCGGCGGTCACGCGGCCCCGCTCGGCGGGCGTGTCCAGCCGGACGCCCCACAGCCGCTCGCCCAGCGCGTCCGCCACGCGCACCGACTCCTCCGCCTCGTCCTTGAAGGTGTCCACCAGCGCGATGCGGGGCACGTCCGGCTCGATGTGCCGGTCGAATGCCTCCAGCGCGCGCACCGTGTCGCCGAAGATGAGGATCAGCGCGTGCGGCATGGTGCCCGTCGGCGCCAGGCCCGCCAGGCGGGCGCCGGCCGGCGTGGAGGCCCCGATGCAGCCGCCCACCACGCTGGCGTAATCCATCTGGTCGGCGACCGACGGGTGGACGTGCCGCGCCCCGAAGCCGATGACCGGGACCGGGTCGGCGAGATCCACGATGCGGCGCGCGGCGGTGGCCCATCCGGTCCCCTGTGCCAGGATGCCGAGCAGCGCGGTCTCGTACAACCCGAACGCGGAATAACGGGCGGTGATGCGCATCACCACTTCCTTGCGCCGGACGCGATCGCCGTCGCGCAGCGACTCGACCAGTGGCGCCGGGTCACCGCCGCGGCCGCCGCTCAGGATTTCGCGCAGGTAGGCGAGCGCCTCGTCCGCTCCGCACAGCACAGCGTCCTCGCGAGGGAAGACCTCCATGGCCACGACCGGGTCGATGTTCTCGGCAGCCAGGATGCGCCGCGTGCGCTCGAAGTACACGTCGGCCGTCTCGCCGGACAGCACGTCAGCCGCCGGCTGGAATCGCGGCCGGGCCGCGCGCACCTCGGTCATGGCGCAGCAGTGTAGTCCGCGGCCTCTCGGGGCCGGCGTCGGCGGACCAGCGCCAGCGCGGCGCCCAGCAGCACCACGGCCAGCGCCAGGGCGGCCGCGACCCGCACGATGCCCTGGGTGCGGGCACTCGCCAGCTGCGCTCGCACCTCGTCGGTCGCATCGGCCGCCCCGCGCAGGTCTCCCTCGGCAAAGAGCGTGTTCGACCGGCGCAGCAGCTCGTCGGGATCGACTCCTCCCACCAGCCCGATCCGCTCCAGGAGGTCGCGCTCGGCCGCCGCGGCGCCCAGGGCCTGGCTGTACGCGTCGACCACGGCCGCCTCGGCGTCCAGCTCCATCCGCGCGTCCGCCGCGCCTCCCGCGGTGCGGTAGCGATCGTGCAGCCGCCGCGGGAGCAGCAGCCCGGCGCGTGCGGCGGCGGCGGCCAGCTCGTCGCGGTCCGCAAGCCAGGCCACCGCCTCGGCGATGCGTGCGCGGGCGCTGTCGAAGCGCCAGGCGGCCAGGTCCACGGTGACCGGATGCGGAGCGCCCCAGTCGCCGGCGGCCTCCAGCAGGCGCTCGTACTCGGCCCGCGCCGCGCCACGGTCCGGCAGCAGCGCGGCGGTCTCCTCGTCGAAGACCCACGTCGCGAAGATCCCGCTCAGGTCCTCGTCCGAGACCGCCTCCAGGTGGTCCAGCAGCGCGGGGGAGTCGACCGGCTGGCGCCCGCCGGCGGGCATCTCGACCGCCGGCTCCGCGTCGGTCACCGGCTCGTACGCGGCCTCTCCGGCGGCGATGCGCCGCCAGGCGTGGCGGACGTCGTCGCCACCGATGCGGTTCGCGATCTGCTCGGCCACGGCCCATGCGGCGGCGTAGGCGTAGGCGTCCTGCGCCGGCGTGGACGTGCCGGCTCCCCAGCTGATCAGCGGGAAGCCATCGTCCTCCAGCTCGTTCCGCCGGGCGGTGGGCCGGTACGGTCGTTCCACGTCCAGCTCGCCTGCCGTGCGGGCCGCGGCCCACGACGCGAAGCCCTCGCGGATCCAGCGGTCGGCCGCCAGCTCGTCGGAAAGCCAGACGTGGCCCACCTGGTGGAGCAGCGTGAAGGCCGGCTGGTCGTACCCGGCCAGCAGGTGAGCTCCCTCCGAGCCCGCCTCGTCCAGACCGTCCCGCGCGCGCGAGACGGCCTCCTCCACGACGAGCGCGCCGGTGCCGGGATACGGCAGGCCCAGGCGCTGCTCGAGGCGCGGCAGCGCGGCGGAGAGCAGGTCGAGGGTGCGCTCGGCCCACGCCTCGTCGTCGCGCCAGGCACGGACCTGCAGCTCGACCGTGCCGTCCGCCAGCGGGATGGCTCGCGTCACCGTCTCGTGGCTGGCCGGGCCGGTGGCCAGGATCAGCGATGCCCAGGACTGCGGATTTCTCACGTTACCGCTCTCCAGCCGCCAGCCGTCGCCCGTGCGCTCAGGGACGAGGTCGTCGCCGTCCACGCTCACGTCGTAGCGAGCCGGCAGGCTCACCGCCGCGCTGCCCTCGGTGCCGAAGGCCCAGACCGGGAACGTGACGACCGCGGAACGCACCCGCACGTCGGCGGCGCCGTCCGGCAGGCGGTAGCTCAGGGTGAACCCGGTGCGCTCGCGGTACCGCACGCCCTGGCGCGGGCGGACCGAAACCCGGATCGCGTTCGCGCGGCGATGGGTGGAGACGGACAGGCGCCCGCGGCTGTCGCGCGCCGCGATGTCCCGCGCGCCCCGCTGGACCACCAGGTCGATCACCTCGAACACGCTGAAGCGTCCCGGCGGGTTCGGCGTCGTGTTGCGGAACCGCACCCGCACGGTGACCTCCACGCGGCCATCGCCCGGCCGGACCTCGTAGCGGGCCCGGGTCGTCATCTCCCAGCGGGCAGCGCTCACCGGTCCGGCGACACCTGGCAGCATGCCCACCAGCACGGCCACGACCAGCGCGGCCGCAGCCCATGCCCCGCGGCGAGGCTGGCGGCTCATCGACGCGTCCCGAGCAGGCGGGCGAGGAGGCCCCGGCGCGGCGGGCGCGGAGCCGGGGGCGTCCAGTCGGGCATGGCGGATTGGACCTCGGAGCGGTAGGCGGCCAGCAGCGAGGGGTTGCGACCCACCCGTGCGCTCCAGTCGGGCAGGCGGCCGTGGTCCGCGACCGCCGGGGCCGTCTCCTCCAGCAGCCGGTCGGCAACGATCGCCAGGCGGGCGAGGCCGCGGCCCAGCTCGTCGCGGCCGACGGCATCGGGCGGGATCTCGGTCATGAGCATCGGGCGGTCATCATCGGTCATGGCGAACTTCACGAAGGGATAGTCGAAGCCGGCCCGGAGCATGCGCAGGAAGGTGCGCTTGGGAATCTCCATGGCCTCCGGGCCATAGTATGCCCACAGGGAGAGGC
>JAPSGM010000016.1 GCA_031177555.1 Chloroflexota bacterium | reverse complement strand
GCGGCTGCATCGGCGCGGTGCACGCGGCCATTCACGCTCTGCGCGGCGCGCCGGACCCGCAGCTGCGCGAGCCACGTAACGCGACCCTGGTTCACATCTCGGCACTGGGGGCAGCCCGCCTCCCGAAATGTGACCACCATTCACGCGCCGGGGGAAGGGGGAAAGGGAGGGATCGAGCTACTCCACCCCGTAGTCGGGCTCGCGGCGCGCCCGCGCCGCGACATCGGGCCCGCCACCCCATCGGTCCCGGCCGAAGAGGGCGAAGGCGGCGGCCAGCAGGGCCACCAGGATGCCGAGCGCCAGCTTGATCGCGTCGGCGCTGAGCAGCTGCCCGCGGTCGCCCTGCGGCGGGTTGGGGAACTGGAAGGCGTAGTTCCAGGGCGGCAGCGCGCGGGCAACGTTGATGTACCAGTCCGGCATGGCCAAGGCGCTGCCCAGCGGGAAGACCAGCACGCCGGCGACCGCGGCCACCACCAGGAACGCTATCGCCAGCGGCCGCCAGCTCCACGACCGCAGCCCCTCGTCGACCACGTAGGCCACCGCGATCATGGCGAACAGCACCGCGGTGAAGTAGTGATAGTGGAACGTGGCGCGCTCGATGCGGGTCCACGGCAGGAACTGGAAGGCAAACGCCACCACCAGCAGGACGAGCGCTGGCGAGCGGCGACGCCAGGCCTGCAGCCCGCACCAGGCGATGGCGGGGACGCCCGCCCAGAACAGGATTGGATTGCCGCCGTTGTAGACGACGCCGATCGTCCGCTCGTCGAAGTCGTGGCCGTAGAACCAGACCGGCTTCAGGTCGAGCGGCCAACTCCACCACGGTGAGCTCGCCGCGTGCCCGGCCTGCAGGCCGAAGTGATAACCGAACATCTGCGCGTGCAGCTCCTCCAGCGACCAGCCGTAGCCGGGTCCCGCGTCGGGACCGGCGACCAGGTGCCCCAGCTGCAGGTAGGGCACGTACGAGGCGAAGTACACCGCCAGCGGGATCACCGCCAGCGCCGCGCCCACCCAGGGCCAGGCGAACCCGGCCATCTCGCCGGGGAGATGCCAGCGCCGGTCGCTCTCCGATCGCGCCAGGGAAAGCGCCGCCCGCGCGAGCAGCAGGACCGCCGCGATGGCGAGCATCAGCCACGCCGGCCAGCCGGCCTGCGTCCCGCGGGCGAGGACGCTGAAGGCCAGCTCCACCGCGTTGTCCGGCGTGCTGTCGGTCTCCTCCTGGTTGAAGGCCAGGGCGAAGGCCAGGGCGACGCCGGAAAGGATGAGCGCGGTGGGCGCGATCGCCAGCAGGTCCGATTGGGCCAGGCGGATCGGACGGACCCAGACCAGCAACAGGGCCAGCGCCAGCCCGCCCAGGCACACCAGCAGGAACGGCCACGGCGCGCCGAAGCCGGCCACCACGGCGACGAACGCGATCCCCGCGACCAGCGCGAAGCGGCCGAGGTGCGACCTGGACAGGACGAGCACCCAGAGGCCGGCCAGCGCATAGATCCCGACCCACTTGGTGGCTGCCGCCAGCCCGATGAGGACGCCGGCCAGCGGGATGGCCCACCACGCGCTGCGCGGCCAGCGACCCGACCAGACCAGCCAGAAGACGAGGTAGGCGGCCACGATGAAGGTGGCCACGAAGATGTCGTTCATGCTGATCCGGCTCATGACGTAGCTCATGCCGTCGAGCGCCACGAAGGCGGCGGCCAGCACCGCGATGCGCCGGCGGCTGAACATCGTGGCGCCGAGCAGGTAGATCAGCCCCACCAGCACCGAGCCGAAGGCGATGCCGGACAGCCGCCAGGCGAAGGCGTTGCTGCCCACGTCGACCTGCGCCAGCACGGCCGCACCGCCGTCGGCGGGCGCGGTGGCGACCAGCAGGCGGGCGTGGTCGTCGTCCTGGCGGTGGTCGGAGATGTCGAAGCCCAGCGCCAGCGGCTCCCCGGGGAGCGGCGTCGTGTCGAAGGCGGCGAAGCCGGCCGACTGCGGGTCCCCGTTGCCCAGCGGTTGCACCGTCCACACCGCCGGCTGATCCTCGCTGGCGTCGATGCCGGCCACGTAGATGAGGTTGGCCACCCACTGCCAGCCGATCAGCCGCGGGGCGCCCGGCAGCGGCGCCGTGTCGACCAGGCTGGCCCGGCTGTCGAATACGGTCAGGCCGCCGCGCACGGCCGGATGCTCGCCGCCGGCCGGCAGGTCTCCCACCGGGATGTAGACCTGGGCATCATCCCCCTGGCCGCGGACCTGCAGCGGCCCGACCGGCACCGACGGAAGCCGCTCGGTGCGCAGCTCGCGCAGCGTGGCGCCGTCCAGGACCGCCAGCACGCCACGCTCCGGGTCGGTGGCCACGATGAGCGGGCCGTCCTCGTCATCGCCGGGCAGGTAGCCGACGCCGCCGGCTTGCAGGTCGCTGCGTCCGAGCTCGGCGCCGGTCTCGCGCTCGGTGGCCAGGATGCCGTCCGGCCCGCGGAACAGGATCACCGACTCGCGCCAGGGAACGTCGATCTGGCTGATGGAGGCGAGCCCTGTCTCGATCGGGGGAGCGCCGGGCGGCGGCGCTCGCTCGCCGTGCTGCGTGACGAACGTCGCGATGTCGTAGGCCAGCACCAGCCCGCGGTCGGCCGTGCCGACCAGGAGGCGCTCCGCGTCCTCGTCGTACGCCAGGCTGGCGACCATGCCCGGCACATCCCATTGCGAGACGACCTCACCGCTCATCACGTTGCGCGCCACGATGGTGGCGCCCGCCGCGGTGAAGGCGATCGACGCCGGCCGATTGCGGGCCGTGCGCTGCGGCGCCACCGCCAGCGCCGTGGACGCACCGTCGAGGTCGGCGGTGGCGACCACCCGGTTCGGATCCGCGACGACGATCCCGGCCGCGATCAGGTACTTGGCCAGGTGCGGGTGGGTCCACTCGTACGTGTCGCGGGTCCAGCCCTCCTGCCAGTCGGCGAGCCACTCGGTGGCGGAGCGGGCGTGGTAGACCTCGTCGAAGTGCATCGAGCGCGGCGTGTCCAGCCGCCACAGCCGGAACAGCAGGGCGAAGAAGATGAAGCCGATGACCAGCGCCAGGTCCACGCGGTCGAGCCGGCGCATGGGCTCGCGCAGGTAGGGATCGGACGGGTCCGGCCGCAGCCAGGCGCGGAAGCGGGCCAGCCACCCGGTCGCCGGCGCGCCCGGATGGACGTCCGCCAGCGGAGGCGCGACGCCTGCGCCCGGCGCGGGATAGGCATCGAGCCGTGCCGTGGCCAACATCGGTCCACGGGCGAGCGACAGGCGCACGGCGCGCACGGCGAGCACGGCCAGCACCACCACGAACGAGAGGGACAGGATGTAGATGCCCCAGTCCGTGAAGATCGTCGCGGCCAAGAGCGGGTCGCGCACCATGGGCAGCCCGTCGACGCCGGGGTTGAGGGGCGGGCCCTCCACGAACGACCAGTCGGCCGTGTAGACCCAGTACATGTTCGCGAAGATGCCGATGCTCAGCACGACGTAGAGCACCATCCAGCGGGCGCCGCGGGCCACGAGCGGCGCGGCCAGCGCCAGGGCCGGGAAGAGGTAGCGCTCGTGGACGCGCGTCGGCAGCGCGAAGAAGGCGACGGCCAGGAGCAGCGAGGCGTCGAGCAGGCCGGCCGGGTCGTCGCGTCGCGCGACCTGCCAGAAGGCGACGAGCGCCACCAGCGCGAAGAGGACGGCCCCCACGACCTGCCAGCTGACGACCGTGGCGCCGATGGTGAAGGCCACGCCGGCGCCGTCCAGGCACGACGCGCTGGGCGCGTCGCAGCCCCACGTGATCGTGTCGCCCAGGCTGCTCCACGGGTTGCGCCACAGGTTGAAGGCATTGATGGTCAGGCCGCTGTACGTGCCGGCGGCCTCCGTGAGCTTGCCGATCAGGCTGGTGTTGGGATCGGCCTCCGGCAGGAACCCGAACAGCCCGGTGGGGCTGCCGCCGGCAAGCGGCGTGTACACGGACATGCCGAACGGCAGGATGCCGAGCACCAGCGTCCCCATCCCCGCGGCCAGCGCGGTGAGGACCCGCAGCGAGTCGGGGCGACCGGCGTGGGCCGGGTCGCTGGAGCGGCCCAGCAGGTGGCGCTTGAGCCCCACGATGGCCACGATGGGGATGAGCAACGCGAACTGGAACTTGATGAGCATGGCCGCCACCGACGCCACCGCCGCGGCCTCCGTCCAGCCGCGGGCCAGGAAATAGAGCGTGGCCAGCATGACCAGCGTCCCGACCGAGTCGACCTGGCCCCAGATGGCCGAGTCGAAGATCGCGCCGGGGTTGAAGGCGTACAGGGTCGCGGCCACCAGCCCGATCCGCGCGCCGCTCCAGCCGAAGGCCCACCCATCCAGGTGGCGGCGGCTGAAGGCGAACAGCATCCAGGCCACGCCGGCATCGGCCAGGACGCCCGGAACCTTGACCAGCCCGGGCGTGATGTCGACCCCCATCGTCAGCGGCTGCAGAGCCTGCCCGATGCTGCCCAGCAGCCACAGGACGTACAGGTAACCCGGCGGATAATCGGCGAAGTAGCCGGTCTCGTAGAATTCGCCGGGCCCGAGATCTGCAAGGCGCTGGGCCCAGGCGGTGAACGCCCCGATGTCGTTTCCCAGGCCGCTCAGCGGCAGCAGGACGCCACCGATGAGCACTCGCAGGAGCACCGCGGCGATGATGAGGGAGATTGCGACCGCGGCCGGATCGGACGGCAGCGGTAAGCCGAATGGCCTCGCGCCCCGCCGCCTCACGGAGTCGCGGGTCATCGGGGCCGGCTCCGTCATGGACGCCGGCAGGTCTCGCACGCCAAGGTGGCGGTGAGTATACATCGGGGACCGGACGGTCCCGGCACGCGCCGGGTTCCGGCCGGGGCGGCCCGCTCACCGATCCCGTACGCCTCCTCGGAGGTCGCCTGGACCGCGGCGGCCGTGTTCCTGGTGGCGCTGGCCATCTACGTGCGGACCATGCTGCCCGGCACCTCGTTCTGGGACACCGCCGAGGCGCAGACGGTGCCGCCCACGCTGTCGATTTTCCACCCGACCGGCTTCCCGACCTACACCCTGGTCGGCTGGCTCTGGAGCCGGCTGCCCATTGGCGAGGTGGTCGCCTGGCGC
Organism: Chloroflexota bacterium; assembly: GCA_031177555.1. Classification (GTDB taxonomy): domain Bacteria; phylum Chloroflexota; class Limnocylindria; order QHBO01; family QHBO01; genus JAPSGM01. The sequence goes on along the minus strand of JAPSGM010000016.1, from coordinate 9,983 downwards.
ATGAACCTGCTCTCCGGCGTGTCGGTGGCGGCGGCCGCGGCCCTGGTGGTGCTGATCGTCGGGCAGCTGGCCGAGGAGCGGCATCGCGTGACGGTGGCCGCCGCGGCGGGGATCGGCGGCCTCGCCTTCGCCTTCGCGTCCGAGCCGTGGCGCAACGCCGTGCGCGCCGACGTGCATGCCCTGCACATCGGCATGGCGGCCCTCCTCGTCTGGCTCCTGGTCAGCTGGGCATCGGCCCGGCACCGCGGCTCGCCGCGCGCCGATCGCTGGCTGCTGGTGGCTTCGCTCACCTTCGGCCTGGGAATGGGCAACCACCCCCTCACCGGGCTGATGGCCTTCGGCATCGGCGCCTGGGTGGTCATCGTGGACCCGCGCATCTGGCGCCGATGGAGGGTGATCCTCGCCTGCGCCGCGCTCGTGGCGATCGGCCTGGCGGTCTACGCCTACATCCCCATCCGCGCGCTCACCCCGCCGGAGCCGCCGCTCTTCTACGCCCGGCCGACCACCTTCGAGCGGTTCCGCTACCTGGTCTTCGCCGAGCAGTTCCGGGACCTGTTCCGGCCCTTCGACGCGCCGCTGGCCGACCTGGGCTTCAAGTGGGCCGATGCCGAGCGCGTGCTCGAGCGCCAGTTCGTCGGGCCCGGCTGGCTGGTGGCGGCGGTCGGAGCCGCGGTCATGGTCGTGCGGCGGCCCGGCGCGCTCGTGCTCCTGGGCCTGCTGGCCGTGGGCAACGTCCTGTACTCCATGAACTTCCGCGACGGCGACATCGACCGCTACTACCTCCTCACCGCGCTGGTCGGTGCCGTGCTGCTGGGCGTGGCGCTGGGCGCCGTGGGCGGGGCCGCGGGACGCGCCTTCGCCGACGCCTCGCGGCGCACGCTGGGGATCGTCGGCCGCCGCAGGGCGGCCATCGGCGCGGTGGCGCTGGTAATGCTGCTGGCCGCGCTGCTGCCGTTCGCGAGCCTGGTGATGCTGTACCGCGAGCGCGACCGCAGCAACGACCGCGATGCCGAGCGCTGGGTGGCGGCCGTGCATCAAGCGCTGCCGCGGGACGCGGTGATCATCAGCTGGTGGAGCTACAGCACGCCGCTGTGGTACCACCGCTGGATCGAGGGCGAGCGGCCGGACGTCAAGATCATTGACGAGCGGAACATCCTCGACGACGGGTACGGTACGATCCACAACGCCGTCCGGGCACACCTCGGCCAGCGGCCGGTGTTCATCGTCCCGCCCAGCTGGCAGTTGAGCACCATCCTCGCCCGATGGGAGACCGAACCGATCCAGACCTATCCGGGATACAGCGAGCTGCTGCGCGTGGTCGGGCCCCGGTGAGCGTCGGCGGCGCCGGCGCCGGGAGCCGCGACGCGGCGACCGGCCCGGAGGCAACGCGGCCCCGGCTGACGTTCTTCTTCCCCGCCTACAACGAGGAGGAGAACGTCGACAGCACCGTGGAGCGGGCGCTCGCCGACATCGGCCCGCTGGTGGGCGGCTCGCTGGAGGTGCTGATCGTCGATGACGGCTCCACCGACCGGACCCCGGAGCTGGCCGACCGCCTGGCGGCGGCGAACCCGCAGGTCCGTGTTCACCACCAGCCGAACCGCGGGTACGGCGGCGCCCTGAAGGCCGGGTTCGCCAACGCCGCCGGCGACCTGATCTGCTTCAGCGACGGCGACCTGCAGTTCGACCTGAACGAGATGCAGCGTCTGCTGGACCGGCTGGACGACGGCGAGAAGCAGCCGGTCGACGTGGTGATCGGCTACCGCATCAGGCGCCGCGACCCGCTCCATCGGCTCTTCATCGCCAAGACGTACAACCTGATCGTCGCGGTGCTGTTCGGGCTTCGCGTCCACGACATCGACTGCGCCATGAAGCTGTTCCGCCGCCACGTCTTCGAGGGGCTGCCGCTGGATGCCGATGGGCCCTTCCTGTCGGCGGAGCTCCTCATCAAGCTCAAGGCGCGTGGCGTGCGGATGGCGCAGGTCGGCGTGAACCACTACCCGCGCGCGGCGGGCACCAACACCGGGGCGAGCTTCACCAAGATCCTGCGCACCTTCCGCGACCTGTTCGCGCTGCGCCTGGCGCTGTGGATCCGCCGCTCCGAGGTGCTCGGACAGGGCCGCTGACCTTGTGCGCCGGCGACGGCGCGGTGGGGCTAGCTGCCCTGCTCCTCGGCCGGCGGCCCCTTCTCGCCGCCCTCCAGGTCCACGTCCAGCGAGTTGACGAACTCGCGGAAGACGGCGAGCCGCTCGTCCGACTCCGGCCCGCCGTCGTCGCGCTCCGGCTCGACGCCGGCCTCGTCGAGCACGCGCTCGTCGACGTAGATGGTCGACCCGGTGCGCACCGCCAGGGCGATCGCATCGGAGGTGCGGGAGTCGATCTCGGACTCGGTCCCGTCGGCGGCCTCCAGGTACAGGCGGGCGTGAAAGGTGCCCTCGGTGACGTGGGTCACGACCACCCGGCTGACGCTGGAGCTCAACGCCGCGATGACGCTCACCATGAGGTCGTGGGTCAGCGGTCGCTCGGCGGTGAGGCCCTGGAGGCGCATGGCGATGGCGTTGGCCTCGGACGGACCGATCCAGATCGGAAGGTATCGGTCCCGCTCGGAGTCCTTGAGGATGACCACGTGCTGGCTGGAGAGCATGTGCACCCGCACGCTCTCGACCATCATCTCGATCAGGCGTACGCGCCCGAATGGCTCCTCAGGCATGAACCGATTCTAGGGCAGGTCACTCGAGGACGACGCGGACCACCCGGTCCGGCGTGAGGAGCATCGCCACCGGCGGCCCGTCGGCCACCGAGCCGACGCTCAGGGCGCGGACCTCGTCCAGGATGCCGGCGCCCTCGCCGGCGCGCGGGGCAAGCCACTGGCGCACGAAGGCGCCGTCGGCGCGCTGGAAGGCGATGATCCGGGCGTTGGCGGCGTCGTACACGTAGAAGAGCTCGCGATCGCCCACCGTGGCGCCGTCGAGGAGGCGGTAGTCCAGCGCCTCGCGCACCTCGCCATCCGGCGGCGGGTCGAGCGAGTAGTCGGGCTGCGTCAGCGGCGTCCCGAAGTTCACGCGCGTGACGCTGCGCTCGTGCAGGAGCCACAAGTTCACGTCCACGAGCAGGTCGCGGGCGCGGCCCGGCGGGATGTCCGCCTCTTCCTCCAGGAAGGGCTGGGGACGGTCGGGGTACACCACCGGGACCACGTCGCCGGGGGTCCACTTGCCGACCGCGTCGCGCTCGGAGTCGACGAAGTACAGGTTGAAGACCTCCAGTGGCGGCCGATGCTGGAGCGCTGCCAGCAGCCGGCTCTCCGGCGAGATGCGATTGAGGCCGGGCAGGCCCAGCGGGTGCGGCTGCCGCTCGCGCAGGTCGAAGCGCCACGCCTGGCGCTGCCGGTCGATCATCACCACGTCGGTCGCCGCCGTCGCGATCATCCACGGCTGGCCGGCTGTCCGCTCGCCGATGCGCTGTCCGGACCGATACACGATCTGCATCTCGCCGCTGCCAGGCTCGAGGCGCACAACGCGGCCGCGGCCGGTCTCGATCAGCCACAGCGCCCCGTCGGTGGCGAGGACCATGTCGAGCGGATCGACGTCCCCGTACGCCGCGACGAGGTCGGCGACCGTCCTGATCTCGTTGAGCCGTGCCACCGCGTAGATCGTGTCCAGTCCCATCTCAACGCGGCCGCGCAGCCGCTCGAGTGCGGCGCCGCTGACGCCGGCGCCCTCCGCGCGCTCCAGCGCGGCGTGGGCGCCGTTCAGCAGCTCCTTGGCGGCCTCGGGCGCGCGGTCAATCAGGTCGCGGCCGTCGACGCGCTCCCGCACCTCCGCGAGCAGCCCCTGCGCCTCCAGGATCGCCTCCCGCGCGACCTTGGCCCGGGGGATCGCCTCCGTGGGGCGCACGGACGGATAGCTGGCCACCGTCATGCCGATGGCGAGCATGCCCGCCACCAGCCCCATGCCCACCATCCCCAACCTGCGGCGCCGCCCCTCCTCCACCACCGCCGTGCGCGTGATCTGGCGCGGGTACGCCGGCCTGCGCCGCGGGACGAAGGCCAGCAGGAAGTTGAATCCGTAGAGCGCCAGCCTCCCGAGCGCCCCCTGCATCGCGTCGAGGGCATCCCCGATCCGGTGGAACGAGCGCCCGACGGCGTCGGCCAGCGGAACCGGGCTCTGGTCCGGCAGGCCGGCCAATGGCTCGGATGGGTGCACCGGCTCCAGGCGGTGGGTGGTCGCCGTACTCGGCAGCTCCAGGATCTCGACGGCCATGATCCCGTCCGAGCCGCGGCCGCCGCGGATCTGGAAGACCTGCTCCAGGTGCTCGACCGCCGCCTTGGGCCGCAGCGAGGCGAGTGCCGCCTTCAGCTCGTCCACGCCCACCACCGTCGCGAGGTTGCGGCTGACCAGCGCCATCCGATCGCCGGCCGCCAGCTCCCCCTTCCACGTATAGGGCTGGATCTCGAGGGCCTCGCCCAGGGTCGCGGCCACGCGACGCTGCCGGACCCGCGGATCCTCTTCGTGCACGGCGGGCGGCGGCGGCAGCTCGTACATGCGACCCTCGCGCAGGATCACCGCCGCCGCGGGCCCGAGCTTGGCGACGTGCGCCTCCCGCCCGCGGATCGCCACGGCGATGACGCTAACCCCGGCCCGGCGCGGGATGCCGAGCTTGCCGCGCTGGTGGTAGAGGCGCCGGTTCGCCGCGGCCAGGGCGCGCCCCAGGGCGCCCAGCGACCCGGCCGAGAGGTCGTAGTAGTAGTCGTGCTCGATGTGCTCCAGCGCCTCGCGCGCGGCCCGCGCCAGCGCCGGCCCGCCGCCGGTGAGCTGGGCGAGCAGGAGCAGGCTTCCCTTGGTGCGAGAGAGGGCGCCGACCGCCGGCTCGTGGATGCGCATCACGTCCAGCGCGCCCGGGAGCCGGTCCTCGGGCGCTGGCAGGCCCAGGCGAGTGGCCAGTCGATCGGACATCTGCAGCAGCTCGAGCGGGTTGTGCGATGCAGGGCGGTCCGGTGCGGTCGCGTGCGGTCGCGTGCCGTCCGGTTCCGTCCGGCGTCGATTATAGGGAGGGCGATCCCCTCCAACGACCCACCGATATGGCCAGACGACGCAATTCCATGGTCGCCCCCGGACGCCCGCGCAGCCGCTCGTTCACGGCGTGCACCAGGGCATCGGCGCGGAGGGTGAGCTCCTGGGCCAGGATCGGCTCGGATGCCTGCACGTGGCCCGTGCCGTTCGAGAAGCGGGCGAGCCGGCTGGCCATGCCGCCGCGCGACAGGCCGGCCGCCGCCACGACCTCGTCCCAGGCCAGGCGCAGCTGGGCCAGGGCCAGCTGCTCGGCCGCCTCGGGGCCCACCGACGTCAGCAGGGCGCGCTGGACCGCGACCGCGGCCTCCTCGCTGCCCTTCATCCGGCGCGGCCCGGTGCTCAGGCGACCCGCGGGGCGAGGGTGAGCTGCCCCTCCCCGACGTGCCAGATCGGGACGCCGCGTCGCCGCGCCGGCGGCAGCGTCCCGAGGTCGGCGGTGGTGACCAGCACCTGCCCGCGATCCAGCAGGAGCTCGAGCGCCCGTCCCGAGCGATCCGGGTCCAGCTCGCTGAAGACGTCGTCCAGCAGGACCACCGGCGTCGGCGCGCCGTCTGCGCCCAGCAGCTCGCGCTCGGCCAGCTTCATGGCCAGGATGATGGTGCGCTGCTGCCCGCGGCTGGCGTGGACGGCGACGTCGCGGCCTCCGAGGTCCACCCGCAGGTCGTCCCGCTGCGGCCCGACCAGCGTCACGCCGTTCCACACCTCCTTCTGCCGCGCGTCGGCGATCCGGCGCCGGAAGGCCTCCGCCAGCTCATCGGCCCACAGGGCGTCGCCATCGGCGGCGGCGCCGGACACTGCGTCGGCAACCGCCGCGTGGCCCTCCGCTGCGCCGGGCGACGCGGCCCGGCGGGCGGGCCAGGCTTCCTTGAGCGAGTCGACGTACCCCATCCGGACGACGCCCCCTCGCTCGTCGTCCGGGGCCACCGCGGCGTGAAGCGCAGGGATCAGCGCGTCCAGCTCACCGACCAGCGCCAGGCGCGCGGCCATGACCCGCGCCCCGACCAGCGCCAGCTGCTCGTCCCAAAAGCCAAGGCCCTCCTCCCCCGCCTCCTCGCGGCGGATGGCCCGCAGGAGGGCATTGCGCTGGGCGAGGACCCGCGCCAGCTCGGCCAGGTCGCGTGCCGCGCGCCGGTCACGCTGCGCCAGGATCCCGTCCAGGAAGCGGCGGCGCTCCGACGGGGAGCCGACCAGCAGGAGCATCTCCTCCGGCCGGAACAGGACGGAGCGCACCACCTCGTGGACGCTGGCCGTGCGGCGCGGCAGGCCGTTCAGCAGCAGGCGCTTGCGCACCCCCGGCGGCGGCGCCTCCCCGGGCAGCACCAGCTCCAATCGGGCGCCATCCTCATCCACCGGCCCCGCCAGGTCCAGGCGCACGCGGCCGAACGGCCGGCCGTGCCGGACGAGCTCCTGGTCGGCGGCGACGCGGTGCGATCGGCCGGCGATCGCCACGTGGATGGCCTCCAGCAGGTTCGTCTTGCCCGCGCCGTTGGCGCCGGCCACGATCGTCAGCCCGCCATCCGGCAGCAGCTCGGCAGACGCATAGCTGCGGAAGTCCTCGAGCAGCAGCCGCGTCAGGCGCATGCGGAATCGCCCCGGCGCGGCGCCGGTCCTGGGCGGCCGGCCGGCGCCGCCATCGGTCCCTAGGAGGCCGTGCGGACCGGCATGATGACGTGGACGTAGTCGTCCTTGCCGATCCCCCGGATGACGCCGGGTGCCAACGGCCCGGACAGCTCGAGCGCGGCCTCGTCGGCGCCCAGGTTGGAGAGGACGTCGATCAGGTAGCGTGCGTTGAAGGCGATCGTGGTCGCCTGGCCCTCGACGCTGGCCTCCAGCACGTCGGAGTTGTCGCCCACGTCCGCGGCGTGCGCCGTGATGGAGACCTCGCTGCTGCCGTCGCCGGCCACCTCGACCTTCACGATATTGGCGCTGTCCCGGGCGAAGATGCTCGCCCGCCGGGCACCGGCCAGGAACGCCTCGCGGTCGACGACGGCCCGGCTCGAATGCGCGGTCGGGATGACCGGCTCGTAGTTCGGGAACTGGCCCTCGATCAGGCGCGAGACGAGGTCGATCCCCTCGACGTGGAAGAGGACCTGGCTCTTGTTGGGCGTGATGGTGATGTCGATCTGCTGCTCGGCATCGGGCAGGATCCGCATGAGCTCGGCGTACGATCGGCCCGGCACCACGATGCTCGTCTCGGCGCCCACCGGCTGCGTCACCGTCAGGTTCCGCACCGCGATCCGGTAGTTATCGGCCGCGGCCAGCGTCATCCGGTCGCCGGCGAGCTTGGTGAGCACGCCGGTCAGGATCGGCCGGCTCTCGTCGGTGGCCGCGGCGAAGACCACCTCGCCCAGCGCCTCCCGCAGGGCGCGCGAATCGACGCTGGTGGCCGGCGCGTCGCCGATGGCCGCCACCACCGGGAACTCGTCGGCATCGATGCCCTTGATGCTGGAGCGGCTGCCGCCGCAGGTCACCTTCAGGGTGCGATCCTTGGTCGACAGCTGCAGGTCGATGCGCTGGTTCGGCAGCGAGGCGACCAGGTCGGTCAGGAGCTTCGCCGGCACCGTGATCTCGCCCTCGCCCTCCAGCTTGCCCGGGACCCAGCAGTTGATGCCGATCTCCAGGTTGGTGGCGGTCAGCTTCAGGCCGTTGTTGTCGGTCTTGAGCAGGACGTTGGCGAGCACCGGCAGGGTCGCCCTGCTGCTGACCGCCCGGCTCACGATGCCCAGGCCGCGCGCCAGGTTCTCCTGCATCACCGAGACGTTCATTCCGACCTCACCTGCAACCAGCCCAGCGCCCATATGTGGGTTCTCCACTCGCTCACTCGGGGTCATGACGAATCAATGAGAAGAATACCTGTTAGTCGCCGTCCTCAGTAGGGGTGTGGATGGTGTGGACCGATGCATCCACGCCCGCTCGGAGCCGGCCCCGGCGCCTGTCGACAACCCCCTCCCGGCGGTGGACGGATGAGCCCTTCCGGCACACCGACGGTGGAGTCACGCGGGATCGTGGACGATGCCGGCGCCGCGCGCCACGGGTGCTATCCACCGCCCCCGCCCACTTGTCCACGCGGGCACCGGTCACTCGGAGTAGATCATCTCCCGCACGGCGCTGATCTCGCGGCGCATCTCGTCGTTCTCGGCCAGCTCACGCGCGATCTTGTCGCAGGCGTGCAGGACGGTCGAGTGGTCGCGCCCGCCGAGCTCGGCGCCGATGCGCAGCAGGCTGATGTCGGTCTCCTCGCGAATCAGGAACATGGCGATCTGGCGCGGCACCACGATGGCCCGGTCGCGCTTGCTGCTGCGGAGCTGGTCGAGGTTGACCCCGTAGTAGTCGGCCACGGCGCGCACGATGCGCTGCGGCGTGATCGACCGCTTCTTGGGGTTGTACATGACGTTGCTGAGCACGGCCGAGGCGAGCTCGTTGTTGATCGGCATGCCGGACATGGACGCGTAGGCGATAACCCGGTTCAGCGCGCCTTCCAGCTCGCGCACGTTGCTCACCACCTTGCGGGCGATGAACTCGATGACCTCGGCCGGGATCAGGTTGAGCTGGTCCTCCGCCTTCGAGCGCAGGATGGCGATGCGGGTCTCGAGGTCCGGCGGCGTGAGGTCGGCGATCAGCCCCCACTCGAACCGGGAGCGGAGGCGCTCCTCCAGGGTGGTGATGGCCTTCGGCGGCCGGTCGGACGACAGGACGATCTGCTTGCCGGCCTCGTGGATGGCGTTGAAGGTATGGAAGAACTCCTCCTGCGTCCGCTCGCGCTCGGCGATGAACTGGATGTCGTCGATGAGCAGGACGTCGATGCGGCGGTATCGGCTCCGGAAGTCCTCCATCTTCTGCTCGCGGATGGAGTTGATGAAGTCGTTGGTGAACTTCTCGCTGGTGGCGTACAGGATCCGCTTGCGCGGGAACTTGACCGCCACCGCGTTGCCGACCGCGTGCATCAGGTGCGTCTTGCCCAGGCCCACCCCGCCGTACAGGAAGAGCGGGTTGTAGGCGTGCCCCGGCCGCTCCGCCACGCTGAGGGCGGCCGCGTGGGCCAGGCGGTTGGCGCTGCCCACGATGAAGTTGGCGAAAGCGTAGCGGCCGTTGAGGTTGACGGTGTTGCCGCCGGCCGATGCGGGCGGCGCCGCCAGGGCATCCTCGTCGGCCTGGTCCGGGACCGGGCCGGGCGCGTCGGCGACGACGAACTCGACCTGGACCGACCCACCCACCACCCGGGCCAGCGTCTGGCTCACCAGGGTGCGATAGCGGTTGTCCAGCCAGTCACGGGCGAACCCGTTGGGAGCGGCGATGCGATACCGGTTTTCGTCGATGTCGACGAGCGTCGTGTCCTTGAGCCAGGTTTCGAAGTTGGCCGGCGAGAGGCTTACCTGCAGCTCGCCGAGGACGGCACGCCAGACCTGGTTCGCATCCATCAATCGCCGTCTCCAGTCGTCTCGCGGAGGGTGTCGGGACCCGGAATCCTACTCCCTCCGGACGGCGCGGAGTCGTATGTTTCGGGCGCTCCGGCGCTCGGGGGTCGGCGTAGTGTAGCAGCGCCCTTTCGCGGCGGGCAATGGGGCGGCCGGGAGGGCCGGGGAGCGCCTGGGAGTGCCCGGCAGGGCGGGGCAGCGCGCGAAGTCTCAGACGTCCGTCCTGGCGACCGTAGACGCGCCGGCGAGCAGGGAATGAACTCGCGGCAGGACTGTCCACGCTCAGCGGAGCCGGCCGTGCGCCGCGATCCGTCGCCGATAGGCGCATACCGCCGCCAGGACAGGCAGGTGACGCCCAAGCTACTCATGCCGCTCACTACGTTCAAGTCCGAATCCTTCATCGTCCTGATGATGGTCGCGTGGACGTACTTGCTCCACGCCTACTACCGCCAGGAGCGCGTTGAATACCGCTACTTCGACCGGCACGGATCGAGGCGCTGGT
>JAPSGM010000296.1 GCA_031177555.1 Chloroflexota bacterium | reverse complement strand
GACCCGGAGCCTGCGCCGGCGGTCGCTGGCCGACGGGCGGGCGGCGCGGGACTGGTACCTGCTGGCGGCGGGCCTCGGCCTGCCGGCGGCCGCATTGCTCGCGTTCACCCTCGCCTCGGGCCTCCGTTAGGATGGGTGCATGACCACCACCACGGCCGACGGCCTCGTCGCGCGGCTGGAGGGGATCGCCCGCATCGTGGGCGATCGCCTGGAGGTCGACGACCCGGCCCGGCTGCGAGGCGAGCTGATCGACGATCTCGCGCGCGAGGCGGTCTTCGCCTCTGACGCCTCGCGGCGCGACGCCGCACGCTGGCTGATCTGGAGCGCCTCCCAGGCCCTCGGCAGCGGTTCTGCCAGCATCCATGAGCTGTACATGGCCCGCGGTCGAGGCGAGTTCGAGCCGACCCGCTTCACCGTCCCGGCCATAAACGTGCGGGCGTCGGCCTACCTGACCGCGCGCCAGGCGTTCGCGGCCGCCATGGAGCGCGAGGCCGGCGCCGTCATCTTCGAGATCGCCAAGTCGGAGATGGCCTACACCGACCAGCGTCCGGCCGAGTACACCGCCGTCATCCTGGCTGCTGCCCTGCGCGAGGGCTGGGGCGGTCCGGTGTTCCTGCAGGGCGACCACTTCCAGTTCAACGCCACCAGGTGGTCGTCGGATCCCGATGCCGAGATGGCCGGCCTGCGCGACCTGACCCGCGAGGCGATCGAGGCCGGGTTCCTGAACGTGGACATCGACAGCAGCACGCTGGTGGACCTGTCACGGCCGACCGTCGCCGAGCAGCAGGCCGTCAACGCCGCCAACACGGCAGAGCTGACGCGCCTGATCCGGGCGCTGCAGCCGGCGGGCGTGACGATCAGCATCGGGGGCGAGATCGGGGAGGTCGGGAAGGCGAACTCGACCGAGGAGGAGCTGCGCGAGTACCTGTCCGGCTACTACCAGCGGCTGGGGACCGCCGCGGTGGGCATCAGCAAGGTCAGCATCCAGACCGGCACCAGCCACGGCGGGGTGCCGATGCCCGACGGCACGATCGCCAGCGTGAAGATCGACTTCGACACGATGCGCCGCCTCTCGGCCGTCGCGCGCGAGGAGTTCGACCTGGCCGGCTGCGTCCAGCACGGCGCCTCCACGCTCCCGGAGGAGGCCTTCAACCAGTTCCCGGCCAACGGCACCGCCGAGATCCACCTGGCCACCGGCTTCCAGAACATCCTCTACGACGCCGGCGGCCTGCCCGACGAGCTGCGCGCGGAGATGATGGCGTGGTGCAGCGACAACTGCGCCGGCGAGCGGAAGGACGGCGAGACGGAGGACCAGTTCCTCTACAAGACCCGCAAGAAGGCGCTCGGGCCGTTCAAGCGCCAGCTGTGGGAGCTTCCCGAGGAGGCGCAGCAGCAGATCGGCGCAAACCTGCGATCCAAGTTCGGCCTTCTCTTCGACCAGCTCGGGGTGGCCGGCACGCGGGCGCTGGTCGACCGCTTCGTGGCGCCCGTGGCGCTGCCGCGGCCGCGCCCCGCATCACTCGGCGGATCCGGCGCCGAGGCGGTGACCGCCGGCGCTCACGTCTTCGAGGACGACGGCTCCGGCGAGTAGCATCGAGCCGGCGCGGAGGCGCTAACCGCGCGCGTATCGGCGCATGATCGATGAGCGCGCTCGGCCGGTGGATGCCGCACGTGAGGTCAGCGGAGGCCCAGCAGCCTCCGGAGGACCGGCTGATCCGCCAGGGCGATGAGGCGGCGCACGGCCGCTGGGGGCAGCTTGGCGAGTGCCGTCAGCGCGCCGGACACCTCGTCCGGCTCCAGGGTGCGGACCAGCTCCCACAGGCGATCGACCGTGTCCCGCTGCAGGCCGTCCATGGACAGGAACAGCCGCTCGATAGCCCTCGCGTCACCGCGCACGAAAAATTCCACGCCGCGGTCGAAGCGGTGCACGAAGTCGAGCAGCGCGCTCAGCCGACGCTCCAGCTCGGCGGCTCCGGAGCCGGCGGCGCGCGCCTGCGCCACGCACCGCTCGATGATGGGCAGCACCGGGTCCGTCTCGCGCTCGCGCCGGGCGGCGGCCACGCGGCGGAACCACTCCCAATGGTCGCCGACCGCCTCCCACGCGACGGCGGCCGGGCCGCGCTGGCCGCTTCGGCGCGGGGTATCGGCGCGCCGCACCAGGCCCCAGTCCTCGCACTCGCGCAGGGCGATGCTGGCGGCGCGGTGGCTCAGGCCCAGGGCCCTGCGCACCTCCGGCTCCGTCAACGGCCCCCCGTGGACCAGGATGTAGCCCTGGACGGCGGCCGTGGAGGGCGCCACGCCCCAGGCGGCGCCGATCTCGCCCCAGGCGCGCGCGAAGGAGCGCCGGATGTCCTCCGACGGGTCAGCCACGGGAACCGGCTGGATGGCGGCCATCGGTCACGAGCCTAGCAGGGCGCGGCAGCGAAAGGCCCCGGCGCGTGGCCGGGGCCCATCGGTCCTGCGAGAGGGAGGGTGAGGTCAGTGGCAGCCGCCCGCCTTGGCGGGGGAGCCGTCGGTGTTGAACGAGGAGCCGCAGGCGCAGCTGCTCACCGCGTTGGGATTGTTGATGGCGAAGCCGGAGCCCATCAGCGAGTCGACGTAGTCGATCTCGGCCCCGTCCACGTACTGGACGCTGAAGGCGTCGATCACCACCGGCACCTCGCC
>JAPSGM010000015.1 GCA_031177555.1 Chloroflexota bacterium | reverse complement strand
CCCACCTGACGATGCGGGTGAATTCCTTGATCTGGGCCAGCGCCACCAGCCCGACCAGCATGGCAGTGGCGAAGTACACCGACGAGGCCGCCAGCAGCGGCCGGCCGATGGCCAGGCCGATCGCCATCCAGGTGAAGCTGGCCGGCAGCAGGCCGAGCATCGTCGCCGCCAGGGCGTGCTTGCGCAGGCGCAGGTCGGCGTCGTCGCCCGGCCGGTCGCCCAGCGATGCGATCCGGTCGATCAGGTCGCGAAGTCGGTCGTAGGGCGTCGCGAGATCCATCGGGCGAAGGCTATGGGCGCCCGCTGAGCCCGCACACGGCCGAACGACCGCATCGGGCCTACGTCATTCCGCCGTGCCGTAGGCTTGGCATGCACAGAACATGGCAGTGGAGGCAGCCGATGATCGACCGCGCACCGACCGAGATCTGGGACCTGTGGTACCCCGGCGCCGCGGCGACGGGCCTGCCGTTCGCGCGGGGCCGCCTGGATCCCACCGACGTGCTGTGGGTGCACGCGGCGCCGAAGAAGCTGGACGTCACGGTCCGGCGCCAGGACGGCGCGGTGCGCGCGCGCTCGGAGGTGACGCGCGAGGGCGGCTACCTGCCCACTACGCGGCTGTGGGTGGTGGAGGGTCGCATCGAGCGCGAGGATCGCTGGCCGACGGAGGAGGACCTGGGCGCCCTGATCATCCTGCCCGGCGGCGAGGTGGGCACCCTGGTGGAGTGGTGGAATGCGCCGGACGGCAGCGAGTGGCGCTGGCGGGTGGAGTTCTACAACCACCGGTAGCCCGGCGGCTACCATCCACGCCGTGCATGACGATGCGGGGCTGGTCCGATCCGACCGGCTCGAGCTGCGCCTCCTCTCGCCCGAGCAGCTGGACCGGGTGGCGGCCGGGGTCGTCGAGGCGCTGGCCACGGAGCTGGATGCCAGCGTCGGCGCCGAGTGGGTGCGGGAGGTGCGTGGGCTGGCTGCCATGCGGGCCAGGCAGGTGCGTCAGCGCCCGGACGACGGACCCTGGCTGCTGCGGGCCATCGTGCGGGCGGAGCCGGGCCAGCCCCGCGAAGTGATCGGCTACCTGAACTTCCACGGCGGCCCGAACGAGGCTGGGCAGGTCGAGATCGGCTACACGCTCATGCCGGAGGCGCGCGGCCGCGGCTACGCCATCGAGGCGGTGCGCGCCATGTTCGAATGGGCAACCCGGGTCCACGGCATCCGGCGTTTCCGGGCCAGCGTGGCGCCGGACAACGAGCGCTCCATCAACCTGATCGACAAGCTCGGCTTTCGGCACACGGGCGAGCAGTGGGATCCCGATGATGGGCTCGAGCTCGTCTACGAGCTCGAGGCCTGATCCGGCGCCGATGGAGCCCGGTCCGAAGCTCACGCTCCGCGACGTGCCGGGGATCCGGGTCGGCCATGCCACCGACGAGGCCGGGCGGACCGGCTGCACGGTCGTGCTCACCCCGGACGGCGCCGTCGCGGGCGTGGACGTGCGTGGCTCGGCGCCCGGCACGCGCGAGACCGACCTGCTGCGGCCGTCGGCGCTGGTCGACCGCGTCCACGGGCTGTGCCTGGCCGGCGGCTCGGCGTTCGGGCTGGCCGCGGCAGACGGCGTGATGCGCTATCTGGCCGAGCGCGGCATCGGCTTCGACGCGGGGGTGCGGCGCGTGCCCATCGTGCCGGCCGCCATCCTGTTCGACCTCGGCGTCGGCTCGCCCGAGGCGGCGCCCCACCCGGACGACGGGTACGCGGCCTGCCTCGTCGCGGAGGCGGGCGACGGCCCGCTCGAGGGGCGCGTGGGCGCCGGCACGGGCGCCATGGTCGGCAAGCTGGCCGGCATGGAACGCGCCGAGCCGGGCGGGGTGGGCTCGGCCGGCGTGCGGATGCCCGACGGCTCCACGCTCGCCGCGCTGGTGGTGAACAACGCCATCGGCAACGTCGTCCGCCGCGACGGCACCATCCTGGCCGGCGCGAGCCTCGACCCGGGCGCGGTCACGTCCGCCGCGGACGCGCCCCACCCGAATACCGTCCTCGTCGTGGTGGCGACCGACGCGAGCCTCGATCGCGGCGGGTGCCGCAAGCTGGCCGAGCTGGCTCACGACGGGATCGCGCAGGCCATCAGCCCGCCGCACACGCTGCTGGACGGCGACGTGGCGTTCGCCCTCTCGACGGGACGCGCGGCCGCGCCGGCGGGGCTGCCGGCGCTCATCGGCCTGGGGGCAGCGGTGGTCGAGGTGGTGCGCACCGGCGTGGAGCGGTCGGTGGCGTACCCAGGGTAGGGCGGACCCTCCATCGCCTGCTCGCTCGGCGAGCCTATCTCGGAGGAGCCCGATTCCGGCCAATTGCTCTTCAGGTGCACGCCCGGCACCCTCCATCGGCCGTCAGCTGGCCAACGTCTCGCCTGGCGGCCGCTTTGGCAGGAAGCCGGGCCGATCTGAGGCCGAAATCTAGCCGAATCATGCCCGCGTGTCGCGCCTATCCCTCGCCATGGTCACCCCGCGAGAAATTGGCAGGAACTGCGGCCGCCCTCTCTCCTCGCCGAGAAGCAGCCCGCACGCTCCGCCAGTGGCTGGCGGTAACTCACCGGTTCAGCCCGTAACTGTGGGCGGAATCGCCAGGGCCTGGCTGAATCAGCCACGAACAGATGTTCCGCCGCCAATCGTTGTAGATACCGCCAGCCGCTGGCGGATCGCCGCATGGCGTCCGCTAGAGCCAGTCGTCGGCGACCAGGACTCCCGGCGCGATCTCGGCCTCGAACAGTGCGTACTCGGCATCGGTCATGTGGTACGTGTGCTCATCGGCCGGGTAGGTGCGGGCCCGGACCTCGGCGGCGAAGGACTTCAGACCGCGCCGCGTCTCCTCCGCCACGCCGGCGAAGCGCTTCACGAACTTCGGGGCGAACCCCTCGTTGATGCCCAGCAGGTCGTGCCAGACCAGCACCTGCCCGTCGCATTGCGCGCCGGCGCCGATGCCGATGGTCGGGATGCGCAGCGCCTCGGTGATGCGCATCGCCACCCGGTCGGGCACCGCCTCCAGCACGATCGCGAAGCAGCCGGCCGCCTGGAGCGCCAGCGCGTCGGCGAACAGCTGGCGCGCCTTGGCCGCCGTGCGGCCCTGGGCCTTGTACCCGCCCAGCATCGTGACCGACTGCGGCGTGAGTCCGATGTGCCCCATCAGCGGGATGCCCGCCCCCACGATCGCGCGCGCGCGTGAGACCATCGGTCCCGCGCCCTCGATCTTGACCGCCTCGGCACCGGCCTCCTTGACCAGCCGCAGGGCATTGCGCACGGCATCCTCGTCGCTGACCTGGAAGGCGCCCAGCGGAAGGTCGGCCATGAAGAAGGCCCGATGCGTCCCGCGCCGCGCGGCCGCGCTGAGCATCACCATCTCGTCCATGCCGATCGGGGTCGTGTCCGCGTAGCCCAGGACGTTGTTCGCGGCCGAGTCGCCGGTGAACACGATGTCCACGCCCGCCTCGTCCGCCAGCCGGGCGCTAGGGTGGTCGTAGGCGGTCACCATCACGATCGGACGGCTGTCCCGCTTCATCTGGGCCAGCTCTGCTAGGCCGATGCGGGTGTCGTCGCCCCCGGTGTCAGCGTTGCTCATGCGCGGATTGTGGCACCCCGCGGGGAATCGCGGGCGCCGGGCCGGACCAAAGTCCGTTGCGTCCCGGCGCCATCGTGGGAGATATCCCTTGTCCTCGCGCCGCCCGCGGCGGCAGAATGCGCGCGTCAACTTCGGATCCACTCGAGGGAGCTCTTCCGTCCGTGGCTCGATCTCGAGTGTCCCGCTGGGCAGCGCTGCCCGCATCTCTCGCCGTCTCCGTCTCCGCCCTGATGCCGGCGGCGGCACCGGCGATCGCCCAGGTCGCGGTCAACGACCACTTCTGCGACGGGCCGGTGGCCGGCGCGTCGCCGGTCACCACCGCCCGCGGCGGAATCGGCTGGAGCAGAGGCGAACGCAACGTCGACGAGGCGTACCGCGCCGAGCTGGCGCGGATCGCCGCTCGTGGCCAGAACGGCGCCAACGCAACGACGCGTTCGGACCGTGGGATTGGACCTTCAACCTGGTAGCCGTGACCAGGACCACCAACAGCACCTGGTACAACGACCTGGAGACCGTTTCCGTCGAGCGCCAGGCGAAGTCGGCACTGCGCCAGGGATCGGCCGACGACCTGAACATCTACAGCGCCGGGCTGGAGACGTACCTGGGCTGGGCGACGTTCCCCAGCAGCTACGCGTCAGACCCGACCTACGACGGCGTGGTGATCCTGGATGAGTCGATGCCGGGCGGCGACGCCGAGCCGTACAACGTCGGCGACACCGCCACGCACGAGGTCGGCCACTGGATGGGCCTGTACCACACCTTCCAGGGCGGCTGCTCGAAGAACAACGACCTGGTGGCCGATACGCCGGCCGAGCGGTCGTCAGCGTTCGGCTGCCCGGAGGGCCGCGACACCTGCCGCGGCGCCGGGCTCGACCCGATCCACAACTTCATGGACTACACCGACGACGACTGCATGGACCACTTCACGTCCGGCCAGGACTTCCGGATGGACCAGCAGTTCAGCGAGTACCGACACCAGCACTAGGGCCGATGGGTGGGCCGGCTCCGACCGGCCCACCTTCTCCTTCGTTCAGGAGCACGTTGTCGATCAGCCGCGTGCCGCCCACCCGGACGGCCGCGGCCAGCGTGGGCCCGTCCAGGTCGGCAATCGCGATGTAGTCGACGCTGAGCCGCGACTCGGCGTCCAGCACCTGGCGCGTGGCGGCCACGATCTCGTCCGGCATGCCCCCGCCCCGATGCACGTGCAGCCCCGCCTCCAGCGCCCGCGGCAGCGCCAGCGCCGCCCCCCGGTCGGACGCGGAGAGGTACACGTTGCGAGACGAGAGGGCCAGTCCGTCCTCGTCGCGCACCGTCGGGCAGGGCACGATCTCCACGCCCAGGCCCAGGTCGCGCACGATCTGGCGGATGACGGCGACCTGCTGGGCGTCCTTGCGCCCGAAGTAGGCGCGATCCGGCAGGACCAGCGCGAAGAGCTTGGTGCACACCGTCGCCACGCCTCGGAAGTGGCCCGGCCGCGCGGCGCCCTCCAGGATCGTCGCCAGGCGTCCGGGATCGACGTGGGTGTCGAAGCCGGTCGGGTAGATCTCCTCCACCGTGGGGATGAACAGGACGGAAACCTCGGCGCCGAGGGCCAGCTCCGCGTCGCGCTCCTCGTCGCGCGGGTAGCGCTCCAGGTCCTCGTCGGGACCGAACTGGGTCGGGTTCACGAACAGGCTGACGACCACGGCGTCGCCCGCCTGGTGGGCCGCGCGCATGAGCGCCAGGTGCCCCTCGTGGAAGGCGCCCATGGTCGGCACCAGCCCGATGGCGTGGCCCGCCTCCCGCAGCTCGGCGACGGCTTCGCGCAGCTCCGCCGCGCCGCGGACGACCTTCACTGGCGCGTGGCCTCGGCCAGCGCGCGGTACAGCGGCACGAGGTCGGGAGCGCGCTGCTGGAGCGCGCGCAGGTGCGCCTCCACGGTCGACCAGTCGCCACGGGCGATCGGCCCGGTCAGGACGAAGCCGTTCTCGATGGTGCGCTGCATGAGCGGGACGAGCGCCTCCGGGGGCGCGCCGGACTCCTCCAGCAGCCGGGCAGCGCTCCGCTGCAGCGTCACCAGGAAGTTGGAGGCCATCGCCGCACCGGCGTGGTAGAGCGGCTTGTCGGCGTCCGCCAGCGGAAAGGCACGGAGGCCGAGCGACTCGGCCAGCCACCGCGCCGCGTCGCCGGCTTCATCGGTCTCGAAGGTGATGGCGGCCCAGGCCCCGTCCAGCTGCTCGGGCCCCCGGTCGCGCGTCAGCGTCTGGAGGGGGTGGACGCAGAACCGCCGCTCGTGCGGGTCCAGGGCGGACAGCGAGGTCGCGCCGCTGACGTGCGCCACCCACGGGCCGACCTCGACGGCCCGCGCCACGTCCGCGATCGCGCCGTCCGGCACGGCCAGCACGACCAGGTCGGCGTCCGCGGCCGGGTCACGGCCCGCATCCACGCGCAGGCCGCGCTGCCGAAGGCGCCCGGCGATGGCCCCGCCGGCCCGCCCGGTGCCCACCACGCGGACGCTGTCGATCATGCGGCGGAGTCTGCCACACCGCGCCGCGTGCGCACCCTCCTGGAGCTGTCCGAGCCAGCTCACCACTGGAGCTGGCCAGCCAGCGGCTAACCCGACCATGGAACCGGCGCCGGCGCGCACACGGTGGCGCGGTCAGCCACCCGGCGGCTAACCCGACTACGGAGCCAGCGCGGGGGCGTGCTCGCTGGCCAGGTCAGCCAGCCCGCAGCTGAGCCGCCCGCAGCACACGGGTACGCCCAAACCTAGCCGCCGCGCCTCAGCGTGACGACCACGAACTCCTGGTCGTCGGGGCCGAAGGCCGCGGACAGGTTGCCCTGCACGACGCTGTCCTCGCACGTGCGCCGCGCGGCGGCGCGGCAGGCGAGCATGGCGGCGACCCAGTCGTACACCCGGTCGGGGCCGTGGAGCAGGTCGCGGATGTGCGGCAGGTAATCCAGCCCCGCCTCCGGATCATCTGCAGGGACGCTGAGGACGACCTCCTCGACTGGCACGCCCACCAGGTCGAGCTCCACGCCATCGGGGCCGGTGCCGAGGACGTGGTGCGGTCCCGCCGGCTCGAAGGTCATGCCCAGCTCTGCCTCGAGCGCGGCGCGGACGCGGTCGGCCTGCGGGTCGTGCCCGGGGTGTCCCGGCGTCGAGGGAACGGGCGTCGCCGGGTTCCCGCACGCGACGAGAACCACCGCCGCCAGGGCGGCCAGGACCGCCAGCGCGCCGCGCCCCATCAGCCCGGCCCGGAGGGACCGTCCGCGTACAGCTGGTCCGCGTAGCACCACCGCCAGTCCTCGCCGGCCTCCAGCGACTGCACGGCCGGGTGCCGCGTCTCGTGGAAGTGCGCCGTGGCGTGGCGGTTGGGCGACTGGTCGCAGCAGCCCACCTTGCCGCAGCTGAGGCACAGGCGCAGGTGAACCCACTCACCCCCGATCTTCAGGCACTCGGTACAGCCGGAGTCCGATGGCGTGACCGCCACCGGACCCTGGACGTGCTCGCAGGTCTCGTCTTGCCAGGTCACCCGGAGATGGTAACCGTCCGCTCCTCCGTCCCGCGAACCAGCGTCACCGGCAGGTCGGCGTCGGCGGCCACCGAGCCCAGCGCCTCGAACAGGTCATCGGTGCTGGTCACGGCCCTGCCGGCCACCGCCACGATCAGGTCGCCCTCGGCGATCCCCGCCCGTTCCGCCGGCGAGTCGTTCTCCACCTCGCGGACCAGCAGCCCGTCGCGCTCGTCCAGGCCGACCGCTCGCCGCAGGCCGCGGGCCACGTGCGATGGCGCCAGCCCCACGCCGAGGTAGCGGCGCTTCGGGGTCTCGCCCCTGCCGAGCGCCGACACGCGCTCGCGCAGCGAGACATCGGCGGCGATGGCCTGGTAGAAGCCCTTCCCCAGCCGGTTGGTGTTGATGCCCAGGAGGCGTCCCGCGCCGTCCACGATCGGCCCGCCGGACGAGCCGGGCAGCAGGGGAGCGGTGTGCTCCACCGCGCCGGCCACGCGGCGGCCTCGCGGGCCGCGGAACGAGCGTCCCAACCCGGAGACGAAGCCCAGCGTCACCCTGACGCCCTGCCCGGCCGGATTGCCGATGGCCACCACCGGCGATCCGATGCCCAGCGTCGCCCCGTCGCCCCACTCGATCGCGGGCGCGTCGCCCGTGTCGGCGCCGATCACCGCCAGGTCGCCGTCGGCATCGGCCCCAAGCACCGTGCCGGTCGCCTCCTTTCCATCGGCGAGGAAGATGGTGACCTCCTCTCCGTGAAGATTGTGGGCGTTGGTGAGCACCTTCCCGCTCTCGACCACGACGCCGGAGCCACCCCGCCATCGGTTGCCGATGCCCACCGTCGAACGTCCCGCCGTCTCCGCGATCTCGCCGATCGCCCTGCCAAGGTCCTCGATCGGGCCCATGTATGCATGCCTCCGCGTTGCGCTGCGTCTGTAGGATGTGACTTGCAATGTGCAAGTTACCACCGCAAGCCCGCCTGTCAAGACCGATGCCGTACGATCCGCGCATGACCGCGCCGTCCTCCCCGCTCGCCGCGGCGCTGGAGCGGGTGGGGGACCGATGGAGCCTGCTCGTGGTGGAGGCGCTGCTGGGCGGGCCGCGGCGCTTCGGCGAGCTGACGGAGGCGGTGCCCGGCATCGCGCCCAACATCCTCGCCGAGCGGCTGCGGCGCCTGGAGTCGGAGCGCGTCATCCGGTCGAGCCCGTACTCGCAGCGGCCGCCGCGCTTCGTCTACCAGCTCACCGACGAGGGCGCCGAGCTGGCGGGCGCGCTGCGCCTGCTCGCCGACTGGGGCTCGCGGGTGGCGCGCGAGGCCGAGCCGGTGCGCCACGCGTCCTGCGGCACGCCGCTGGAGGCGCGCTGGTTCTGCCCGACCTGCGCCCGCGCGGTCGATGGCGCCGAGGCCGACGAGGTCCGCTACGTCTGACGCCGCTCCCCGGCGGCTGCTGCCCGGGCTCGACGCCAACGGGCGGCGCCTCCTGGCAGCCAAGGCCTTCCGCGGGTTCGCCTTCGGACTGAACTCAGTCGTGCTGGGTTTGTACCTGGCCGCGCTCGAACTGCCCGGCGAGGTGATCGGCCTCGTCCTGTCGGCGGCGCTGGCCGGGACGCTGGCCCTCACCCTCGTCATCGCGCTGTGGGGCGACCGCATCGGGCGGCGCCGGCTGCTGGTGGCCGGCTCGGCGCTCATGGGGCTGGCGGCCGTGATCCCGCTGGTGGGCGCGAACCCGGTCCTGTTGGTCCTCGTCGGCCTGACCGGCATGGTCGCCGTCACCAGCAGCGAGTCGACCGGCCTGCAGAGCGTCGACCAGGCGGTGCTGCCGCAGACCGTGCCGGCCCGGCAACGGACGTCCGCCTTCGCGCTCTACAACCTGCTGGCGGCCGGGGCCTCGGCCGCGGGCGCGCTGGCGGTGGGGCCGATGGTGGCGCTCGGCCAGGCACTTGGCCTGGACGGCTCGGCCGTCTACGCTCCAGCGTTCGTGGGCTATGCCGTGGCCGGCTTGGCCAGCACGGCCCTCTCGGCGGCGCTCGACGCGGGCGCCGAGGTGGGCCAGCGGCTGGAGCGAGGGTTCGGGATCCATCGGTCCCGGCGAACGGTGGCGCAGCTATCGGCCCTGTTCAGCCTGGACGCCCTGGCCGGCGGGTTCGTGGTGCAGAGCTACCTGGCCTTCTGGTTCGCGGAGCGCTTCGCCGCCGACCCCGGCGTGGTGGGGACGCTGTTCGCCGCCACGAACGTGCTGGCGGCGCTGTCCTTCCCAGTGGCGGCGTGGCTGGCCGGGCGCATCGGGCTGATTCGGACGATGGTCTTCAGCCATATCCCCGCCAACCTGTTCCTCATCGGCTCGGCGCTGGCGCCCACCGCCGCGCTGGCGGTGGTCCTGATGCTGGCCCGTGCCACGCTGAGCTCCATGGACGTGCCGGCGCGGCAGTCGTACACCATGGCGGTGGTCGATCCCGACGAGCGCACCGCCACGGCCGGGGTGACCAGCCTCGCGCGCAGCGGCGGCCAGGTGCTGGGCCCGGCGCTGGCGGGGGCCTTCCTCATCCCGCTCGGCATCGGCGCGCCGCTCATCGCCGGCGGCCTGCTGAAGACCGCCTACGACCTATCGCTGTACGCGCTGTTCCGGTCCCGGCCCGCGCCGGAGGAATCGATCGGCGCGTCGGCGGCGATGCGCTAGCCTCGGCGTTCTCTTCAGCCTGCTGCCGAGCGTCGTGCAGGGACACGGTTGACAGGTGACCATGCGGTCACGTAATGTCGGTGCCATGGAGGAGGTCTTTCGGGCCCTGGCGGATCCCAACCGCCGCGCCCTCCTCGATGCTCTGCACGAGCGGGACGGCCGCTCACTCGGCGAGCTCGAGGACGTCCTGCCGGGCATGACCCGCTTCGGCGTCATGAAGCACCTGCGCGTGCTGTCCGACGCCGGCCTGGTTTCCACCCGCCGCGATGGGCGACGCAAGCTCCACTACCTCAACCCGGTGCCGATCCAGCTCATCGCAGACCGATGGATCAGCCGCTTCGCGGCGCCCTGGACCGCCGGGCTCGCCGACCTGAAAGCAACCCTGGAGGCCACGTCACCGATGTCAGCACCCAAGCACGTCTACGAGGTGTACATCCGGACCACCCCCGAGCGCCTGTGGCAGGCGATCACCGATCCGGCCATGACCTCGATCTACTACTTCAACTCGCGGATCGAGTCCGACTTCACGCCGGGCTCACCGTTCGCCATGCGCCGAGCCGATGGGCGCCTGGACATCGACGGCGAGATCATCGAGGCCGATCCGCCGCGCAAGCTGGTGCACAGCTTCAACATCCGCTGGAACCCGGAGATCGACGACCCACCCAGCCGCGTCACCTGGGAGATCACCCCGATGGGCGAGGTCTGCCGGCTGTCGCTGGTGCACGACGGGTTCGCGTCCGAGACGCGTACTTTCGAGGAGGTCGGCGGCGGCTGGTCGCTGATCCTCTCGTCGCTCAAGAGCCTGCTGGAGACCGGCGAGCCGCTCCATGTCGGGGAGCAGGAGGAGGCCGGGGCCACCGCCTGAAACCGACGCTGCCTGGCCGATCCCGCCGCTAACGACCACGGCGGCGGGTCGGTCAGAACGGCTTGAGGATCATGAGGACGATGATGGCCATCAGCCCGACACCGCCGACGATGGCCAACCACAAGGGCCGCGTCGACTGCAGGCGAGCCGCCAGCTCCTCGGGCGTCACCGGCGCGAGCGGGGGATCGCCCTCCTTCGGCTCGTACCCTTTCCGGCCGAGCGCCTTGCGCAGCTCCATGTAGTACGGCGAGGCGACCGCGTACATCACCGCGATGATCACGGCCAGGATCGCGATCGAGGTCCAGATCCAGAGTCGGCTCCACCAGCCGCCCACGAAGCCGGCCGCGATCCCGGCGGCCAGCAGCACGACCAGCGAGAGGTAGAGCAGCCATAGGCTCGTGGCCGACAGGTCGAGCAGCGCCTCGATCCGGGCTCGGTCACGTTCCGACCGCAGCTGGAAGGCGGCATGCACCGACACGCCATGGCCGAGGGCGAAGCCGAAGGCGCCGAGGACGTGCGCCACGACCAGCCAGGGGTACCAGTTCATCTACGCCTCCCGCGGGGCCTGCGTCCGGGCCAGCGCGACGGCGCGCTGGGCCACGAGGACGGCCACCCCGAAGACGATCATGGCGTTGAGCGGGTGCAGGGCCGCGAGCCACGGCGCGTCGTTGCGGAGGAGCGGCAGGAAGCTCTGCACCTGCGCCACGACCAGCGCCAGGACCGTGAGGAGCACGGCGGTCCGGCCGGCCCGGGCCAGCAGCGCGCTGACGATCAGCAGTACCGGGACGAGTGCGGTCAGATACCCGAAGTCGATGTGGCTCTGCCAGCCGCCGGCAGCGAACAGCGCCATCCCCGCCAGCAGGACCTGGTAGACCACCGCCAGGACGAAGAGCACGGCAACGGCGGCGAAGGCGTAGCGCGCGGCCTGCATCGATGGACCTCCGGAAGCCTCGGTTGTCGGTCTGAGCTCCCAGTGTAGGGTCGACTGCAACCGCATCGGCTCAGCGAATCAGTGGGGCTCCCAGTTGAAGTCGCCGGTGAAGAGGCCGTCCACGAAGCCGATCTGGTAGGCCAGGTACAGGCCGAAGGCCAGCGACAGGGCGCCGGAGGCGACGGTCAGCCATCGATTGATGCGCTCGGACTTCGCGCGCGAGACGAGGAAGGGCAGGCCGATGACCGTGGTCAGGATGGCCATGCCGGCGGCCACCCCGGCGCAGAAGATGAGGAGGTACACGATGGCCTGCCCGCTGTCGTTGACCGCGAGGTCGGTGAGTACCAGGAACGCGACGGCGGCGGAACCGGCCAGGCCGTGGACCAGGCCCACGACCAGCGGACGGCCGAGCTGGAACCAGCCGAACGTCTGCACCAGGCCAGGGTCGCTGCCGTGCCCGTGCAGGTGGGCATGACCGTGCGGGTGCGGTTCGGCATCGGCCTCGTGGGCGTGCAGGTGCTCGTGCGGGTGGCCGTGGAGGGGTGCCGGTGGCGTGAAGCGCTCGACCAGCCAACGCATGCCGCCCGTCAGGCTGAGCACGCCCAGCAGGATCAGCATGATCGCCACCGCGAACTCCATGCCCAGGCCGATGGCCGGCGGGATGACCACGCCGAAAACGATGATGGCAATCCCCACCAGCAGCACGGTGATGGTGTGGCCCAGGCCCCAGATGGCGCCGATGACCGTGCCGTGGAGGAAGCTCCGGCTGCGGTTCAGGATGGTGGTCACGGCGATCACGTGGTCGGCGTCGGTGGCGTGGCGCATGCCGAGCAGGAAGCCGAAGCCGGCGAGGGCAAGGAGCTGGGTCATGTCGCGCATTCTAGGGAGCCCGCGATGTTATTGCAAGATATTGCAGTAGCGGCGCGGCGCGTATACTGCTCGGCCGATGGCGACCTCCACTGACCTCCGCGTTTCCTGGTCCGCGGTGCCGGCTCGTTTCCGCGCGCGGGGGCTGCGCTGGACGCCGCAGCGTCGCGCCGTGGTCGAGGTGCTCTCCGAGACCGATGGCCACATCACCGGCGCCGAGCTCGTGGAGCGCTGCCGCGCCCGCGACGCGCAGACGATCCCTTCCACCGTGTACCGCACGCTGGACGTGCTCGAGGAGCTGGGGCTCGTCCGGCACGGCCACGGCGCCGATGGACGCGAGGAGTACCACGTCGGCGCCGGCCCGGAGCACGGGCACCTGTACTGCGCCACCTGCGGCGGATCCTGGGAGATCTCCGACGCTGCGGCAGAGCGCATCGTGGCCACGCTGGCCGAAACCGACGGCTTCGAGGTCGACCTCTCGCACGTCACGGTCGTCGGCCGCTGCCGCGCGTGCGACGCGGGCGCATGACGACGTTCCTGGGCCTGCCCGCCGCGAACCCCGACGCGCTGCTGCCCGGCTCGGCGGACATCGCCGTCCTCGGCGTCCCGCACGGCGTCGCCTACCCCGACCCGGGCCTCACCGCCGGCTGTGCCGACGCGCCGGCCGCGGTCCGCCGACGTTCGGCGCGCCTGGCCGGGTTCCTCGACCATCACGACTTCGACCTGGACGGCCCGATGCTTCCGCACGGGTCTGCCCTGCGCATGATCGACCTGGGCGACGTCCCCGGCTCGCCCGACGATGGGACGGGCAACCAGGCCCGGGCATCGGCCGCGGTGCGATCGGTGCTGGGTGCCGGCGCCGTGCCGATCGTGCTGGGCGGCGACGACTCGGTGCCGATCCCCGTGCTGCGCGCGTACGAGGGCCATGGACCGCTGTGGGTCGTGCAGGTGGACGCGCACCTGGACTTCCGCGACGAGGTAGACGGCGTGGCCGATGGCTACTCGTCGACGATGCGCCGCGCCTCCGAGCTGCCGCACGTCGAGGGTATCGTCCAGGTCGGCCTGCGTGGTGTCGGGAGCGCGCGGGAGCGGGATGTGGCCGACGCGCGGGCGGCCGGCAACCGGCTGGTGACTGCGCGCGAGCTGCGCCGGCGCGGCGTCGCCTGGGCCGCGGACGAGCTGCCGGCCGACGCATCGGTATTCATCTCCTTCGACTGCGACGCGCTCGATCCGGCCGTGATGCCCGCCGTCTCCGGCCTCTCGCCCGGCGGCCTGGGATACGACGAGGCCGCCGACCTGCTGGCCGCGCTCGCCGCCCGCGGTCGGGTGGCCGGGGCATCGTTCACCGAGCTCGTCCCGGAGCTGGACGTCAACGAGCGCTCGACGCTGGTGGTCGTGCGCCTCGCGATGCGGCTCATCGCGGCCATGGCGCGCCGCTGACAACGAACGAGGCCCGGGAGCGCTCCCGCGCCTCGACGCTGCGCCGTCCTTGACCTACTCGGCGAACTCCTGGCCCGTCGCGTACTTGCTGCGGTCGAGGTCGACGCCGATCACCACCGGATCATGGTCCGAGGACCGGAACGCCGATGGGTCGAAGTACGCCGCGGCGACCTCGGCAGTGCGGAAGCGGCCGAGAGACGTCGGGCCGGCCTCGAGGTAGCTGATGGCCGGCACCTCGTCGGCATTGATGTGCCAGACGGTCGCGCCCGTGATGCGGGCCGCCAGACCCTCCTGTGCCAACGCCGTGTCGAGCGTGCCCTGCATGCCGTCGAAGGTGAAGGTGTAGGGCATGCCCTCACTGAATCGGCGCAGCTGATCCTCGTACCCCGCGTCCTCGAGGGCGCGAATCGGATCCTCGCGGGCGTAGGCGTTGAGGTCGCCGATGATCAGCGAGCCGATCACGGTCTCGCCGGTCGGATTCCCCTCGACCCAGTCGGCCAGCGCGAGCGCCGATTGGGTTCGTGTGTGGTTCCAGAAGCCCTGGCCATCCCCCTGGTCGAAATCGGGATGGGTCTCGTCCTCGAGCTCACTCTGGCCCTTGGACTTGAAGTGGTTGACCACCACCGTGATCCGTTCGCCGCTGCCCAGCCGCAGGAACGTCTGGGCCAGTGCCGGTCGGCTCCGGTCGTCGTCGAAGCGCGGATCCACCTCACTGGTCAGGAGCGCGAAGTCCCCGATCGGCCGGGTCGTGTCGCGGTTGTACACGAAGGCCTGCTTGATCTCGTCGGTGCCGATGACGCCGGTGTTGACGAACGCGTACTTCCGGCGCCCGACCTCTTCGTTGAGCGCGTGCACGAGGGTCCGGGTCGCCTGGTGCTCGCCGCCATCGTTCTCGATCTCGATCAGCCCGTAGACGTCCGCGTCCAACCGAACGATGGCGTCGACGAGCTTGGTCGTCTGCCGATCCAGCTCCGACTGGGTGATCGCCCCCCGTGCCGTCGGGAACCCGCCGCCCATGCCGTCACCGTCGAAGTAGTTGAGGACGTTGAAGCTGGCCACCTTCAGCGTGCCGCCCACGTCGGGTGGATCCTCCGGCCGAGGGCGGGTCCTGTTGGCTGCGAACTCGTCGGTCAGCTCGTCGATGTCGATGGGCTGCAGGCGCCACACCGCCGAGCTGCCGAAGCCCCAGTGGACGATGAAGGTCTCGTCCTTGAGCTGGTCGCCGATGCGCAGCGTGCCGCCCT
>JAPSGM010000295.1 GCA_031177555.1 Chloroflexota bacterium | reverse complement strand
GGCTCGGCGCTCATCAGCTCGGCCCTATGGCGCGTGGTGGTCCGGCCGCTCGAGCAGTCACGCGACGACCTGAACGTGCGCTATGAAGCCGCACTGGCCGACGCGCTGACCGATCCGCTGACGGGGCTCGGCAACCATCGGGCCTTCCAGGAGGAACTCGACCGCCAGATCGGGGCGGCGCAGCGTTACGAGACGCCGCTGAGCCTGGTGGTCCTCGACGTCGACGAGTTCAAGGCGGTTAACGACCGCCACGGCCACGCCGAGGGCGACCGCACGCTGGCCTTCTTCGGACGGCTGCTGGCCAACATGGTGCGTGGGCCCGATCGCGCGTTCCGCATCGGTGGCGACGAGTTCGCCATCCTCCTGGCGCACACCGAGGCCGAGGGCGCCCGGACCATGGCTCGCCGCCTGCTGGCCAACGCGCTCCAGCCGGTGCTGCGCCTGGAGGATCAGCCGAAGTCCGGAGGCATCTCCTTCTCGGCCGGCGTCAGCAGCCTGCCGGAGCCGGCCACCACTCGTGCGCAGCTGTACGCCCAGGCCGATGCCGCCCTGTACCAGGCCAAGCGCGCGGGCCGCACCGAGGTGGCCATCTTCGATCCGCGCTCCACCTCGGAGGAGGCCGTCGCCGAGGGCTCGGCCGGCGAGGTGGCCGGCGTCATCGCCCAGCGCCTGCTGAGCCCGGTGTACCAGCCGATCATCGACCTGGCCGGGGCGCGCCAGATCGGGATGGAGGGCCTCATCCGCCCGATGGCCCCGGCTCCGTTCGCCAATCCCAGCACTCTCTTCGCCGCGGCCCGGGCGGGCGGCCACGTGCTCGAGCTGGACCTCGCCTGCGTAGACCTCATCGTCAGTGGCGCGCGCGCCATCGATCCCGATCAGTTCCTGGCCATCAACCTCTCCCCCGCCTCGCTCCAGGTGCCGGGCTTCACCGCCGCCGCGCTGCTCGCCATCCTGGCGCGGCATGCCTTCCCGCCCGAGCGCCTGGTGCTGGAGCTGACCGAACGCGAGGAGATCGACGACCTCGCGGCGGTCCGGCAGCGGTTGGAGGCCTGCCGCGAGGCGGGGATCCGCCTGGCGGCGGACGACGTGGGGGCGGGCAATTCCGGGCTGCGCCTGCTGAGCGAGCTGCAGTTCGACTTCATCAAGGTGGACCTCTCTCTGGTCCAGCGCAGCCCGACCAGCGCGGCGTCGAGCGCCGTCATCGAGTCCGTCGTGGCGCTCGCCTCGCGCACGGGCGCGCTGGTCGTGGGCGAGGGCGTCGAGGAGACGGCCCACCTCGCCAAGCTGGGCGCGCTGGGCGTGACCGCCGCCCAGGGCTACCTGCTCGGCCGGCCCGAGCCGCTGGCGCCTCTCGCGCCGCGCGCGGCGCTCGGCGTCGACGCGTCGGAGCCCCCCAGAGCCGCCGTGGGCGCCGTGGGCGCAGCGGTCGGGGCGGAGGTGGCGTCGCCCATGAGCAACTGGCGCCATTCGATCGGGCTGCCCGCGGCCTGACCCGGTCCCGCTCCGCCCTCACCCGGCCAACAGGCGGCGCAGCAGTTCGACGGCCCGTTCCACGAGCGCCGGATCGTCGGCCGGCGTATCCCCGGCATCCAGCCATACGATCCGCGCCTCGCGGCGGAACCAGGTCAGCTGCCGCTTGGCGTGCTGGCGCGTGTGGCGCGCGGTGACCTCCACCGCCCGCTCCGGCGGCCACTCGCCGGCGAGGACGCGCCAGGCCTCGCGGTAGCCGTGCCCGCTCAGCGGCGGCAGGTCGGGGCCGTATCCGGCGGCCCGCAGGGCGCGCACCTCGTCGAGCAGGCCGCCGGCGAACATGGCGGCCGCCCGCTCGTCGATGCGGCGCCACAGGGCCGCGCGCGGGCGACGGATGCCCAGCAGCGCGACGCGCCCGGGGTAGGGCTCGGCCGAGGGAGCGGCGGCGGGACCGGCCTCGACCCGCTCCAGGGCGCGCAGTACGCGCCGCGGGTTGCGCAGGTCGGTACGGGGCGCGGCTGCCGGGTCGAGGCGGCGCAGCCGCTCCCCCATCGCCGCCAGGCCCTCGGCCTCCATCTCCTCCACCAGGCGCCGGCGCAGCTCGGCGGAGGGGGCCGGCCCGGCCAGCCGGTAGCCGTCGACCAGGGCCGAGAGGTAGAGCCCCGTGCCGCCCACGACCAGCGGCAGCCGACCGCGGTCGGCGATCCGCGGGAGCTGGGAGCGTGCCGCCGCCAGCCAGTCGGCGAGGGTGAACGCCTGGTCGGGCGCCACCAGGTCCACCAGGTGGTGCGGGACCGCGGCCCGGTCGGCGGCGGTCGGCTTGGCGGTGCCGATGTCCATGCCGCGGTACACCTGCCGCGAGTCGGCGACCACGATCTCGACCGGCTGGCGGGCGGCGATGGCCATGGCCATCGCGCTCTTGCCCGACCCGGTGGCGCCCACGATGGCGGCCAGCGGCGGAAGCGATTCCCGCCGCGCGTGGCGCGGCGGCACCGGCCGGGCCGGCCGCATCGGGCCTAGACCTCGATCAGGCGCTGGACCTGCTCGATCGCGACCGCCCGCCCGGTCGCCCGCTGGACGGTCAGCACCACGGCGTTGAGGCTGACCGGTCCGGCGGCCACCTGGAATCGAGTGGGCAGGTGCGTCAGGAATCGGGGCAGGACGGACTCCAGGCTGAAGCCGATGATCGAGTCACGCGGG
>JAPSGM010000294.1 GCA_031177555.1 Chloroflexota bacterium | reverse complement strand
GTCTACCTGGCGGCTAACCACCTGAGCGACCAGGGCGTGGAGGGCATCCGCTCCACCCTGGAGCTCATGGACGAGTACGGCATCCGGCGGACCGGGCTGGGCATGAACCTTCGCGAGGCGCTCGAGCCCACGTACGTCGACGTCGCCGGCCTGACCGTCGGCTTCGTGGCCTTCAACGACGTTCCCGGCGTCGCCGCCGCCGGCCCCGACACGCCGGGCGTGCCGTGGATCACCCCGCGGAACGTCCGCCGCGGCGTACGACTGGCACGGGAAGGCGGCGCGGACCTGGTCGTCTGCAACCCCCAATGGTGGGGCGGCGCCGAATACCACGACGACCTCTGGCCGCTCCAGGCCCAGCAGCTGCGCTGGTTCGACCGGGCGGGATGTGACCACGTCATCGGCTCCGGCACGCACGTCGCCGGGCCGCTCCTCCTCCGGCAGCGGCCCGGCAGTCCCAGCGTCGTGCTCGTCAGCCCCGGCAACTACGTCTTCGGGCAGGGCTGGTGGCAGGAGACGCAGGAGGGAGTCATCCTCGACCTGACGTTCCGCGGGACGACGCTCGTCAACGTTCGGCTGCGTCCCACGGTGCAGATCGATGCCGCACGCCCCGCACTGCTGGACCCGGAGGGCGACGGCCGCTACGTCCTCCAGCGGATCTGGAAGTACTCGACGATCGACTAGCTAGCGCGCGATCTTGCGCTCCCATTCCGGAAAGTAGCGACCGATGTCCGGCAGCTCAAAGCTGCGCAGGATCGACTCGCGCGGCTCGCGGGCGAGCAGGAAGGCGAAGGCATCGGCGACCAGCGCGTCCGGCGTGTCATCGCCCGGTCGCAGTCGAGCGAGCACCTCGCGCGAGACCGTGACCCCGTGCGTGGTGGCGCCCGGGTCGTCGCCGACCGTGACGCGGCAGGACCAGCCCACGCCGGCCGCGGCGCAGGCCACGGTGACGGGGCCGCTCATGCGACGCCCTCCTCCGCCTCGTCCGTCGCCTCCAGCGGAGCCACGTCCGGCGACGGGCCCGCCTCCTCCGCCTCGCGCGGACGTCCGCTGACCATGGCCACCACGGCACCGATGATCAGGGCGGCGGCGAGCAGCGTCCGCGGCGTCAGCTGCTCGTCACGGAACAGCATCCCCAGCGCCACGGCCACCACCGGGTTGACGTACGCGTAGGTGGCCACCGTGGTCACCGCCACGTGGTTCAGCAGCCAGACATAGGCGGTGAAGGCCACCAGCGAGCCGAAGACGACCAGGTAGGCCAGGCCCAGCCACGACTCGACCGACACCGCCGCCACGTCCAGCCTGCCCGGCTCCCCCACCGCCAGCGCGGCCACGACCAGCGCCGCCCCGCCGGCCAGCTGCTGCATGCTCGTGCCGAGCAGCTGGTTGCGCGGCAGCGGCCCGTGGCGCGCGTACAGCGAGCCGGCGGCCCAGGACACCGTGGCGACCACCAGGATGCCGACCCCCAGCGGATCCAGCGCGTCGAAGCCCTCCGACGGCAGCAGCAGGATCGCGACGCCGAACAGGCCGACCACCAGACCGCCCAGCGCCAGCATGCTCGGACGCCGCCGCGTCACCAGGGCGTCGAAGACGCTCATCCAGATCGGCACCGTGGCGATGATCACCGCCGCTATCCCGGACGGGATCGTCTGCTCCGCGACCATGACCAGGCCATTGCCGCCCAGCAGCAGCAGGCCGCCGACGACCAGGGCCGTGCGCCACTCCACCAGCCGGGGAGCCGGAAGCACGTCGGAGGCGCCGCGGCGGCGGCGCCATCGGTCCTGCGCGAGCAGGAACGCCCCGAGCATGCCGCCGGCGAGCAGGAACCTCGCGGCCGCCGCCATGAAGGGCGGCAGCGTCTCGACCACGTAGGCGATGGCGAGGTAGGTCGAGCCCCACACGATGTACACCGTGCCGAGGGCCAGGGCGACGGAAATGGTCGACGTGGGGCGGGATGTCATGGACCGATTGTGACGGCAGCCACGGGTCGGTCGATTCCGACAAATGTCGCGCGTCGTTGACAATGAACGGCACGCAACCGGTTGGTGCCGCGCCAATGTACGAAGGGTGAACCGATGAAGTACATGGTCCTGATCAGCGGCGACGAGGGATGGCAGGGGCTCAGCCCGGATGAGCGGCACGGGCTGTACGAGCGCATCGGGGCATGGTGGGGCGAGCACGCGGAGAAGGGCGAGATCCTGGAGGGCCACGAGCTGCAGGGCCCGGAGACCGCCACGACCGTTCGTCGCTCGGCCGAGGGCAACGTGACGGTCACCGACGGGCCGTTCATCGAGGCCAAGGAGTCGATCGGCGGGTACGCGGTCATCGACGTGCCCGACCTCGACGCGGCGATCGCCCTGGTCTCAGGCTGGCCGGCTCCGGATGCGCTCGAGATCCGCCCGGTGGTCACCGACCGCGAGTAGCGGGGACGCAGTGGCCGGGCACGGAGCCGTCCATGCGTCGCTGGCATCGGTCCTGCGCGAGGAGCGCGCGCGGCTGACCGCCGCCCTGGTCCGCATCCTGGGCGACTGGGAGGACGCGGAGGAGCTGGTCCAGGACGCCGCGGTGGCGGCCCTGGAGCACTGGCCCGCGGAGGGCGTCCCGCGCAACCCGGGCGCCTGGCTGATGACGACCGCGCGGCGCCGGGCCGTCGACCGCCTGCGCCGGCGAGCG
>JAPSGM010000111.1 GCA_031177555.1 Chloroflexota bacterium | reverse complement strand
CCCACGGCGGAGCGGGTCGTTCATAGTGGATGTCCCATGCCGACTACGACGTGCCCGGCATACGCAGGCAAATGAGCACGCGCGCCCGGTCCGCCGCCGATGCGGTGCCCGACACGCTGGACGGGTTCGTGGCGCTCCACTACCGGCGTCTCGTGCGGCTGGCGGCGCTCGTCTGCCTGGACGCCTCGGACGCACAGGATGCGGTGCAGAACGGGCTGCTGCGGGCGTGGCGCAGCCGGCATCGGCTCCGGGATCAGGAACGGATGAAGGCCTGGCTGGACGCGATCGTGGTGCGGGAGGCGATCCGGCTGAACGACCGGCGCCGATCCCGGCTGCAGCGGCTGTTACGGCAGGCGGCCGAGCTGCCCGCCGAGCCCGCCGGCATTCCCAGCGGTGCGGCCCTCGACCTCGCCATGAGCCTCCGGGCGCTGCCGGCACCGCAGCGGGCAGCCGTGGCTCTCCACTACGAGGCCGGCTATACCGTGGCCGAGGCGGCTGACCTGCTCGGGGTCCCGCATGAGACGGTCCGCTCCCGGCTGCGGCTCGCGCGCCAGCGACTCCGGCGAGAGCTGGCGGAGGAATCGACATGACGCGGACTCCCCGGCACGATGACGACCTGGAGATTCGGCGTTCGATCCACGAGCTGGGCGACGCGTTCGAGCGCCAGGCGGCTTCCGAGGAGGCGGCCGTGGCCCGGCTCGAGGGTCGGCTGCGTACCCGCAGTCGGCGCAGCGTGGTCGGCACGGTGGCGCTGGCCGTGGTGTTCGTGGCGGCCATCGTGGTCGGGGTGAACGCGCTCGAGGGGCCGCAGGTCGGCGGGCCGGCCGCCATCCCACCGGTGGCCGGCATCTTCGTGACGACCGAGCCGGATGAATCCGGCAGCTGCCACGCCATCCGGCTGTACGGCACGACGGCCGAGGATGGGCGGGTGGCGCTGTGGACCTGGAGCGGCGCACCCGATTGCACCGCGCGGAGGAGCGACCTGTTCACCGGGGTCGGCCGGGCCGTTGGCGTCCGCCTCCCGACCGGAGCCGGCATCCGCGTCCGGGCGGCAGAGGATGCGCCCGCGCCCCTGGACGGCCTGGAGCTGGTGCTGGAGGTTGGGGGCGAGGGGGAGCCATCGGTCCGAGCGTTCGCATCGGTCCAGGCGGTGGTGGACGGGGTAGGCGGGATCGGCCTCACCGAGGTCGAGGAACTGGAGATCCCGTACCGCCCATCCTGACCCGTTTGCTCAGCCTGGCGGGTCCATCTTGGCAGGAGGTGGACCGATGCGACCCGGAACGACCGCGCTCGTGGCGCTTGCCCTGGCAGGGTGCGGAACTGCCACGACCGCGCCCGAGTCGGCCATGCCGTCGTCGGCACCCATGTCGGCCGCGCCATCGGCGGCGGTCGAGCCATATGCCGGCGCTCAGGCAACGATCCCCGTGGCCGACGGACCACGCGGGGTCGCCTTCGCGGACGGGTCGATCTGGGTGGCGAGCACGATCGGCGGGGTCGTGCAGCGCGTGAACCCGGGCACGAACCAGATCGTCGCAGAGGTGGACGTCGGGGCGCGCCCGGTCACGCTCGTGACCGTCGGCGATGAGTTGTGGGTCAGCGTCCTGAACGACGATCCGCCGTCCGACGACGAGATCGTGCAGATCGACACGGCCGCCGACCGCCCGGGCGATCGGGTGCAGGTGCCGGTCCACCACAACGTCGCCGTGGGCGGCGGCCTAATCTGGGTCCAGGACCTCGATGGCCAGCTTCGCGCGGCCGACCCCGACGTCACCTCCGTGGCGGATGCGGTGGCCGTTGGTTTCGGGCCGGTCACGCTGGCGGCAAACGACGCCGCCGTCTACGGCGTCCGCAGTGGCGGTACGGTCTGGCGCTGGCCCACCGGCGGGGGAGACCTGCTGGAGGCTGACCTGGACGTGACCGTGCCCGGCCGCAGCCGGATCGCGGCCACCGCCGACGGGGTGTGGGTGGCCATCCCCGGTGCGGTCGTGGCGCTGGACCCCGACTCGCTCGAGGTCGTCGCCGAGGTGTCGCTGCCCGGAATGACCCTGGTGAACGACCTCTACCTCACCGATGCGGACGTCTGGCTGAGCGCGAACGTCTTCAGCGAAGATCTCGCCCTGGCCGGTGGCTCCGTGCTCCGGCTCGACCCGGCGACGCTCGAAGTGCTGGAGACCCGGCCGCTGGGGCCGGAGTCATCTGGAGTCGTGGTGGCGGAGGGATCGGTGTGGGCGGTTGACCAGGCGGAGCACGTGCTCGCCCGCTTCCCGCTCACCGCGCCGTAGGCGCGCCAGGATAGGGGCGTGGTGCGTGCACGGTAAGCGCGACTTCGGATCATGCGCGGGTGCCGAAGGTGCGGGATGCCATCCATCTGGTGGACCTGCACGGCTGACGACTTGAACGCGTCAGAGGAAGCCATGGCGAAGTATCCTGAGGCAGGCCGGGATCGATCCAAAGGACGCCCGATGCAGTACACGGTCATCTACGAAACGACGACAACCGGCTATTCGGCGACCACGGTATCGGGAGTCGTGGCCATCGGGCGTTAGTCCGGGGCTCGATTCGGACGTGTCTGCCGTGGTCGAGCCGCTCGTCCGCACGCTCCTCGTCGTGGCGGTGCTCGCCCTCGCGTTCCTCGCCTTTCTGTACGTGACGCAGCGCAATCTCATCTACTTTCCGAGCTCGGTGAGGCCGGAAGAAGCACCGCTGCCGGCGGGAGCGGAGACCATCGAGTTGGAAACCGATGACGGGCTGCGGCTGCCGGCCTGGTTCCTGCCGCCGGCGGCCGGCGCACCTGAGCGCGGCGGTACGGCAGTCCTCGTGTTCAATGGGAACGCCGGGGATCGGTCCCATCGCCTGGAGCTGGGCCTGGCGCTCAGCGCCCGCGGCTATGCCGTGCTCCTCTTCGATTACCGCGGCTACGCCGGCAACCCGGGCAGCCCCAGCGAGGAGGGGTTGCGCGCCGATGCGCGGGCGGCCGCCGCTGCGCTCGTCGCCCGACCGGGGGTCGACCCCGACCGCATCGCCTACTTTGGGGAGTCGCTGGGCGCTGCGGTCGCCGGCGGCCGTGCCACCGAGCGACCGCCCGCCGCGCTCATCCTCCGCTCGCCGCCGCCCGCCGGGGCCGAGATGGCGCGCCACCACTACCCGTACCTGCCCGTCATCGACCCGCTGCTCATGGACCGCTACCCGCTGGCCGAGCAGCTGCAACGCGTCGAGGTCCCGACCCTGGTCATCCTCACCGAGCGCGACGAGATCGTACCGGCCGACCTCTCGCGCCGTGTCCACGAGGCGGCGGCGGGCCCGAAGCGCCTGGTCCTCCTCGACGCGGCCCACCACAACGACCCGGTCCTTTTTGCCGGCGAGGAGCTCATCGCCGAGGTCGTTGCGTTCCTGGACGAGGTCTTCGCTCACCTGGGGACCGACCAGCCAGCGGGCGGCTGATCCCACGACGCAGGTCACCTTCGGTTACATTCAGTTCTGGCACCACGGCTACGCGGGTGCCATTCGGGTTTAGTTCTCGCGACGCACGACGTGCAGGCGCGACCGTCGCTCGAACCTGAACTCCTCCCTCTTGTCCGCGAAGACCTTGTCGACAGCGAGCCGGCAGCCAGTCCAATCGTCGTAGTCGTCGATGACGAGCACTCCGCCCGGCACCAGGTGGGGGGTGATGCGCTCCAGGCAGATGCGGACGGGCTCGTACCAGTCGGCATCGATGTGGGCCAACGCGATCGGTTTGACGGGGTGCAGCGTCTCGTCGAACAAGCTGCGAATGAGCCGGACGCCTCCAT
Source organism: Chloroflexota bacterium (assembly GCA_031177555.1). GTDB lineage: Bacteria > Chloroflexota > Limnocylindria > QHBO01 > QHBO01 > JAPSGM01. The sequence goes on along the minus strand of JAPSGM010000111.1, from coordinate 2,767 downwards.
CATCCGGATCGATGCCGTGACGGCGGAGGTTGCCTCGGACCACGTCGATGAGGTCAGGCTCATAGCCGTAGTACCGCCCACCACGGATGCCACGCGACTTCCCTGCGGCGATCGTCGCGTCGCGAGCATGTACGTCAGGCCCGTCAAGCCGGGAGGGAGCCGGGATCCGCGCAGCTGCTCGAGTGGGTCCAGGCGCAACGTTCAGGCAGGGACGCTGGCGCGGTCGACGCGCGGGCCGATGAGGACCGCCTGCCGATCGAGCGCGTGGTGGCCCGGCTCGAGATGGTCGACCAGGCCGCGATCCGGCCGGAGGCGCGCCTGTCATCGGACCTGGGCCTGGACTCGCTGGGCAGGGTGGAGCTGCTGAGAATGATCGAGGAGGAGCTGGGCGCCTACATCGACGACGCGGACCTCGATCCGGAGGCCACGCTACGGGAGGTCCAGGACCGGATCGACGAGACGGCGGGCGCCAAGCGGGAGGAGGGCATCTTCGGCTGGTCCCTTAACCCGCTGGTGCGGGCCATCGGCATCGGGCTGCAGCAGACGCTTGGTCAGCTGATCCTGACCATCTTCTATCGGCGCCGGACCGTGGGGCTGGAGAACCTGGAAGCCTGGAGGGGCCGGTCCCGTTCACGCCGAACTACCACAGGCTCGCGCTGGCGTGGCTTCCTGGCTGCCGTGCTGGCCAACGCCTTCCCGATGAACCGGGAGGGGGCCGCACGCCGCAGCCTGGACCTCCTTGGCGCGCGCCTCGACCGCGGCTACTCGATCCTGGTCTACCCCGAAGGCGTCCTGACCATCGATGGGCCGCTTCAGCCGTTCAAGACGGGAACCGGCCTGGTGGCCGTCCTGGGCGGGATCCCCGTCGTGCCGATGCGACTCAAGGTCCGTCGCCACAGCCGGCTGGACATGAAGGTCCCCGGCGTCCCGTGGCGCGGTGACCTGGAGATCGTCTTCGGGAAGCCGCTCCGTTTCGGCCCGGACGTCGACCCGGTGGAGGCGACCGAGCGGGTGCGGGCGGCCGTCGAAGCGCTGTAGGGGTCAGCCGGCGCAGGGGTCAGCCGGCCGCCTGCGCCAGCCTGTCCAGGGTCGCCCGGCAGTCGACCGTCCACGGTTGGTAGTGCGCCAGCGCGATGACCTCCGGGTCCAGCTGCGCCAGGCGGCTGACGGCCTGCCGCGCGGCCGCGTAGTCGTGGCTGAAGATGGAGCTCGCGTAGGTGAGCCGGCGGCGGATGACCTGCAGGACGTCCCCGGTGAACAGGATCCGATGCTTCGGCGCCCACAGGCACACGCTGCCCGGCGTATGTCCGGGGGTGTGGACCACCGTCAACCCGCCGAGGACCGGGATGGTGTCGCCGTGGGTGATCGGCATCGTCTGTCCGGGGTGCGGGGTGAAGTAGTGGAGGAGCGGGCCGAGGGCACGAGCTCGGACGGCCTCGCGGAAGGTCACTGCGAGGCCTGCCGCGTCATCGGGATGGATCAGGACCCCGGCGCCGCCGGCCGCCAGCTCGCGCACCCCGCCGATGTGATCGAGGTGGCCGTGGGTGCAGACGATCCGCTCGAGCTCGTCGAATCGCCGTCCGATTCGACGCAGGTATCGCTCCAGCGGGCGCCGCGATCCCGGGAGGCCGGCGTCGATCAGGGTCAGCCGCTCCTCGGTGATCAGGTAGCCGGTGCAGCTGAGAAGCTTGACGGCGTGAACGTTGGGGACCAGCTCCATGCTGACTCCTACGGTGGCTGGCAGGCGCGAGCGCGCGGACGGGACGGCCCAGGATCGGGGTAGAGGATGACACCTTGCCAGTTCGCCCGCGCGAGGCGGGTGGCCGCAGTCCTTCCGCAGGGCCCGTGAATACCATCACTGGCATGGTGCAACGGAGGAGAGCTGTGGCGGTCTCATCGACTCGCACGTGGGTGCCGGCCTTCATGGTGCTGGTCGGCGGAATCGGCGTGTTCCTGGTGGGCCAGTGGCTGGTCACCAAGCTGGGCAGCGGGACGCCGGTCGACATCGCGGAATGGCCGTTCGTCGCTGTGGGGCTGCTGCTGGCGGCCTTTCCCCTGGCGGCGGCTGCCGGCCTGTGGCTCGAGAGGGATTGGGGCGGGCGCTTCGCTCGCATCGCCGCGTGGCTTGCGACGCTGGCTGGTGCGGTGGCGCTCACCTATGCGGTGATGCTCCTCAGCATGGGCGTGGCGTGGGGCCTCTTGATCGGTGGTGCCGTGCTGCTCGTGGGTGGGATCGGCAGCCTGTTGACCCTGCGAAGGTGATCACGGAAACCGAGACGCCGATGGCAGGTCGGGGCCCTACGACTTCACGACCAGTGTGCCGGTCATCCCAAGGGCGTAGTGCTCGTCGACGCTGCACCAGAGCCGGTACGTCCGGGGCTGCAGCCCGTCGACCTTGAAGACAGCGGATTCTCCGCGCTCGATGAAGTCGCTTTCGGCAAGCGCCGTGGCCGGGGGCAGCTCGGGGCCGATCTTGAAGTTGTGCGCCGACCCGTCGCTGATCTCGGTGGCATCCAGGAAGAACGTCAGCTCCTCGCCCCGGGCCGTCACGCGCTCGGGTTCGAGCTTCGGCCCCGGACCCAGGTGGATGACGATCGCGTCACGGGGAGCATCCTCGGCCGGGTGCGTCAGCCTGGACCGGACCGATGCCGACTTCGACGCCCTCGACATCGCCGTGCTCGCGGACCGTGAGGGGCTCTCCCTAACGGTCGAGACGCTGTTGAGCGGACATGAGGCTCTCCCGCATCGCCGCCAGGTGCTGCTGCAG
>JAPSGM010000293.1 GCA_031177555.1 Chloroflexota bacterium | reverse complement strand
CGCGGGCCTGCCAGCGCGCAGCCGAAGATGCGCATGAACGAGGGGTGCTCGAGCTCGCGCAACACTTTGGCCTCAGAGGCAATCGCCCGCAGGGCGTGCGCATCGTCGATCCGATCTGGCCGCAGGAGCTTTACCACGGTCGGAGCCAGCAGCGACTGGTTCCAGGCCAGGTAGGCCTCGTAGCGCTCGCCACCTCCCAGCAGCGCCTGCGCGTGCCTGCCGGGGACGATCTCGTCGCCCGGCTGAAAGTTCCATTCCACGTCATGGATGCTCGTCGCGTGGCGTGAGATGGCGGTGAGCGGCAGATGAGAGTTCTCTCATCGAGCGTGCTTGGCATGGCGCGTGCGGACCTCGATCTAGATGGCCATCCAGGAGCGTGTCGACCGGGTGGGGGAGTCGCCGGTCGACGGCGACTCGATCGAGTTCATCGGCAACGCCACGGTGCTGATCCGCTACGGCGGCATCACGCTGCTGACCGATCCCAATTTCGGGCACCGCGGGACGGAGGTGCAGCTGGGGTACGGCTCCGGCACGGTACGCCTCACCGACCCGTCGATGGAGGTCGACCACCTGCCCGACGTGGACGCGGTCATCCTCTCGCACCACCACGGCGACCACTTCGACGCCGTCTCCGAGCAGCGCCTGGACCGATCCATCCCGATCGTCACCACGCCCGCCGCCGCCCAATCGCTGCGCGACCTTGGCTTCGACGCCGTCCGGCCCCTCGAGACCTGGCAGGCGACGGAGCTGACGAAGGGCGACGCGCGCCTTCGCATCACCGCCCTTCCCGGCCAGCACGCGCCGGGCATGCTGTCGGTGGCGCTGCCTGAGGTGATGGGCTCGCTCCTCGAGTTCTGGCGCGGCGCCACGGACGAGGGCGAGCGGCCGTCGTTGCGGCTCTACGTCACCGGCGACACGATCCTGTACGACGGGCTGAATGAGATCGCGGAGCGTCACCCGGACATCGACCTCGCGCTGGTCCACCTGGGCGGCACCCGCGTCATGGGCCTGACGGTCAGCATGGATGCCGAGCAGGGGATGGAGCTGCTGCAGATGCTCGAGCCGCGCATGGCGATCCCCATCCATTACAGCGACTACGAGGCCTTCAAGTCGCCGCTGTCCGACTTCGTCGCACTGGTGAACGAGGCCGGCTGGGACGGCCGCGTCTCCTACCTGCTCCACGGCGACCGCTTCGTGCTCTGACGCGCCTGACCGTGGTGCCGGTTCAGGACGGCGGATTCTGCTTGCCGCCCGCGGCTTGCTGCATGGCCTCCTCGGTCGCCTCCACGCTCGCACGCTCCTCGGCTTCTCGCTCCTCGCGCTCCTCCCTGGAGCGGTAGGACTCGACGATGGCCCCGCAGGCGCGCTCCACGTCGTCGGTCACGGTGACGAGATCCAGGTCCTCGGGGCTGATCTTCTCCTCGTACAGCGGGCGCTCGCGGATCCACCGCAGCAGGCCGTTCCAGTAGTCCTTGCCGTAGAGGACCACCGGGAAGTGCTCGACCTTGCCGGTCTGGATGAGGGTCAGCGACTCGAACAGCTCGTCGAGCGTCCCGAACCCGCCGGGGAAGATGACGAAGCCCTCGGCGTACTTCACGAACATGACCTTGCGCACGAAGAAGTAGCGGAACTCCATCCCCAGGTCCACGAACTCGTTCAGGCCCTGCTCGAAGGGCAGCTCGATGTTGCAGCCGATGGACAGCACGCCCGCGTCGCGGGCTCCACGGTTCGCCGCCTCCATGATCCCCGGGCCGCCGCCGGTGATCACGTTGAAGCCCTCGCGGCCCAGCGCGGCGGCGACGCGGCGTGCGGCGGCGTAGTAGCGGTTGCGCCTGCCGACGCGCGCCGAGCCGAAGATGGTCACTGCCGGGCCGGCGTTGGCGAGCGCGTCGAAGCCCTCCACGAACTCGCCGATGATCCGCAGCGTGCGCCACGTGTCGCTCTCCCGGAACTCGGGGAGGGCGCGCGTGCGCAGCAGCTCCTGGTCCTCGGTCCGGCGGCCCGGCGGCCTGCCGCCGCGCATGACGACCGCGCCGCGCCGACGCTCCGTCTCCTTCTTCCTGCGTGGCATGTTCAAAAGGCTCCTGCTGATAGAACCGATGGAGGGGCGTCTCGACACTGCGCCGCACCGATGGTAGGGTGACGGGGATTCCGCCGTCGGATGGCGCGCTGCGGCACCGAGCCCCGCTCGCCCCGCCATCGTGCCCTGGCCCCGGCCGGTGCCATGACCGCGGGACTGACGGAACCACGCTCGGTTGAGGATTCTATTGCCGGACCTGCTGCGGCGCGTCGCCGTGCTGACCATCGTCAGCGCCATCGGGATCGCGGCCCTCGCCCCGCTCGCCGTGGGCTCGGCACCCCCCGAGCGGACGGCGACGGACCGTCTGCTGGACGCCGCCGAAGCTCCCGCCTCCTCGCTGCGGCGGTCCGCCATGGACGGCCGCGAGCTGTCCGCCTCCCTCACCCTGCTCGAGGTTGAGCGCCCCATCGGCACCGAGACGCTGGGCCTCGATGCGCCGGCCGTCGCGCCCCCGCCGGGCGTGGCCATGCAGGCGACCCTCCTCCTCGAGCCGACCCCCGCCCCCACGCCCAAGCCACCGCCGCCCGTGAAGCCACCCCCCGCCGACGGCGACACCGTCACCGGAAAGGCATCGTGGTACTGCCACACCGCGGGAACGTG
>JAPSGM010000292.1 GCA_031177555.1 Chloroflexota bacterium | reverse complement strand
GGTCGGTTCAGCCGCCGGCCGGCTAAGACGCCGCGGCCGGCCAAGACGCCCCGGCCGGCTGGATACGGCGGACGACCGGCTACTCGCTCTTGCGGCGCAGGAAGGAGGGGATGTCCAGGTCCGTCTCGGCGTAGGCCGGCCGCTCGGCCGAGCGCTCGGGGCGCACCGCCAGCGGCTCGCGCTCGGCGGCTCGCGTGACCTCGCGCTCCGCGGCGGTGGCGAACGGCGACGGCTGCGGAATCTGGTCCTCCAGTGCCTGGCGCTGCTGCCGCTCGCGCTCGATCTCGGCCAGGATCTCGCGGCTGCGCTCGTCCAGGCCGGTCTCGATGCCGACCGCCACGTCGGACCCGGCCCCGGCACCGACCGCCCGCTGGGCCTGCCGCGGCTTCTTGGTGGCGTCGAAGCCGGTCGCGATGACCGTGACCTTCACCTCGTCGCGCATGCGATCGTCGATTACCGTGCCGAAGATGATGTTCGCCTCCGGGTCGGCGGCCTCCTTGATCACCTCGGCCGCCTCGTTGACCTCGAACAGGCCGAGGTCCGAGCCGCCGGTGACGTTGAACAAGATGCCGCGCGCGCCGGTGATGTTCACCTCCAGCAGCGGGCTCATGACCGCCGCCCGCGCCGCCTCCACCGCCCGGCTCTCGCCGGTGCCGATGCCGATGCCCATCATCGAGCTGCCGGCCTCGCGCATGATCGTCTTCACGTCGGCGAAGTCCAGATTGATCAAGCCGGGCACCGTGATCAGGTCGCTGATGCCCTGCACGCCCTGGCGCAGGACGTCGTCCACCACGCGGAAGGCGTCCAGGATCGAGGTCTTCTTGTCGACGACCTCGCGCAGCCGATCGTTGGGGATGGTGATCAGCGTGTCGCACTTGTCCTTGAGCAGCTCCGAGTACTGCTCGGCCACCAGCTTGCGGCGCACGCCCTCGAAGCTGAACGGCTTGGTGATGACGCCGACCGTCAGCGAGCCCAGGTCCTTGGCGATCTCGGCGATGACCGGCGCCGCTCCGCTGCCGGTGCCGCCGCCCATGCCGGCGGTGATGAAGATCATGTCGGCGTCCTTGAGCGCCTCGTAGATCTTCTCCGAGTCCTCCTCGGCCGCGCGCTGCCCGACGCCCGGGTCGGCGCCGGCACCCAGCCCGCGGGTCAGCTTGTCGCCGATCCGGATCTTGTGGGGCGCGTCGCTCTGGAGCAGCGCCTGCGCGTCCGTGTTCACGCTGATGAACTCCACGCCCATCATCTCGGCGCGGATCATCCGGTTGACGGCGTTGCTGCCCCCGCCTCCGACACCGATGACCTTGATGAGTGCGAAATGCTCTGCGTCCGACCGAAGCGGCATCGGAAGGGTCTCCCTGCGCGGTGTGGGTGTTGTCCTCAACCCGTCTCGCCTCGGGTTTGTCCGATTCTAGCGAGGCCGCATCGGCGCCGTGGGCGATTTTATCCACATCGGCCCGCGAAGTTATCCACAGTCGCCCGATTCGCCGTGGACCGGTGGGACCGCGCTCCACATGAGGGCCGCCTTCAGGACGCCAGCGGCCCGGCTCCGTCCCCTGGCTGGAGCATCACGGGCGCACCCTTGAGCGAAACACATGCCAATGGATCGTCGCCGTCGCGCGCCGTCTCGAACTCCAGGGTCCAGCTGGCGGCCACAAACTCGGCGGCAACCGCTTACTGATCGTCTGTCGCCAGGATCGTCGTAAGCATCGGCGCAGCGATCAGCCCGGGAACAGGCCCTTGATCCAGTCCGCCACGCGGCCCCCCACGCCGGCGAGCGGCGACGCGGTGGCGTAGCCGATCGGCTCCTCGCCGGCGTGGGTGGCGCCCCACAGCAGGAGGCCGATGGGCGTCGAGAAGGCCGGGTTGGAGAGCTGGTCCATTAGCCCGCCCACGCCCTGCGGCGACCCGATGCGGACCGGCATCTGGAAGACCTCGCGCGCCAGCTCCGCGGCGCCAGCGATCCGCGCCCCGCCGCCGGTCAGCACCACGCCCGCCGGCAGCATGCCGCCGTGGCCGGAGCGCTTGATTTCCTCCCCGATCAGCGAGTAGATCTCGCTCATTCGCGCCTCGATGATCTCGCACAGCTTGCGGCGCTGGATGGTCTGCCCGCCGCCATCGCCCAGCACGGCCACGTTCAGCAGCTCCTCCGGCTGGACGTCGCGCAGGTCGGCGCTGCCGTGCTTGATCTTGATCTCCTCGGCCAGGTTCAGGCTGGTGCGCAGGCCGATGGCCACGTCGTTCGTCACGTTGATGGCGCCCACCGGCAGCACGGCGGAGTGGTACACGGCGCCATCGGCGAAGATGGCGACATCGGTCGTGCCACCGCCGATGTCGGCCACCAGTACGCCGAGCTCCTTCTCGGTATCGGTCAGGGTGGCTTCGGAGGCCGCCAGGGAGCCGATCACCATCTCGTCGATGTGCACATTGGCGTTGGCGATGCACTTGGTCAGGTTCTGGACCGACGTCGCCGCCCCGAACACGATGTGCGTCTCCACCTCCAGGCGCACGGCGCTCATGCCGAGCGGGTCCTTGATCCCCTCCTGGCCGTCGACGACGTAGCCGCGCGGGATGACGTGCAGCACCTCGCGGTTGGACGGCGTCTGGACGGCCTTGGCCGCGTCGGTGGCCCGCGCCACGTCCTCGCGGCTCACCTCGCGCTTGTGCCCGGAGACCGCCACCACGCCACGCGAGTTCTGCG
>JAPSGM010000291.1 GCA_031177555.1 Chloroflexota bacterium | reverse complement strand
GAGGTGCAGCGCACGGCGCGCGCCTTCGCCGAGCGCGAGATCCTGCCGCGCATCCATGAGCTCGACGCCTCTGCCACCTACGACCGGAGCCTGTACGAGAAGATGGGCGCCGCCGGCTTCCTTGGCCTGCCGATCCCGGAGCAGTACGGCGGAGCGGGCATGGACTACATCGCCTTCGCCCTGCTGTGCGAGGAGATGGAACGCGCCGACACCGCGTTCCGGGTCATCCTCTCGGTCCACACGGGCCTCAACTCGCTGACCCTGCTGCAGTGGGGGAGTGAGGAGCAGAAGCACAAGTACCTCGTCCCGCAGGCGCGCGGCGAGAAGTTGGCGACCTTCGGCCTGACGGAGCCGGGCGTCGGCTCGGATGCGGCGAACCTGGCCACCACCGCCCGCCGCGACGGCGACCGCTACATCCTCAACGGCAGCAAGATCTGGATCAGCCTGGGCGACACGGCCGACCACTTCCTGGTCTTCGCCACGCTGGATCGGTCGGCGGGGCACCGGGGGATCACCGCCTTCATCGTCGAGCGCTCGTTCCCCGGCTTCAGCAGCGACTCGCTGCACGGCAAGCTTGGCGTCCGGGCCGGCAACACCGGGATCCTCAGCTTCGACGACTGCGAGGTCCCGGCCGCCAACCGCGTCGGCGAGGAGGGCGAGGGCTTCACCATCGCCATGAGCGCCATCGACCAGGGGCGCTTCACGGTCGCGGCGGGGTCGGTCGGGCTGGCGCAGGCCTGCCTGGACGCATCGGTCAGGTACGCGCACGAGCGCAAGGCCTTCGGCGAGGAGATCGGCCGGCACCAGCTCGTGAAGCAGATGCTGGCGAGGATGGAGCAGGGCATCCAGGCCGGGCGGCTGCTGGTCTTCAAGGCCGGCTGGAAGAAGAACCGCGGCGAGCGGAACACGCGCGAGACGAGCCTGGCGAAGTGGTTCGCTACCGACCACGCCGTGCAGTCCGCCCTCGACGCCATCCAGGTCCACGGCGCCTACGGCTACTCGAACGAGTACCCGGTGGAGCGCTACCTGCGCAACGCGAAGGGCTCGGTGATCTACGAGGGCACCAGCCAGATCCACACCCTGATGCAGGCGGACTATGTGCTCGGCTACCGCACCGATCGCGCGCTGCGCCTGCCGCATCCGGCCTTCGAGGGAGAGATGTGACGCGGCCGGTTGGCGCGGCCGCGCCGCCATCCCGTCAGTCGGCGGGCGCCAGCGCCGCCGCCCGGGCCGTCAGCCCGGCCAGCTCCGCCACCTGCACGTCCTCCGGGAAGTCACGCAGCAGCCCCGCCGCCGCCTCGGCGACCTGGGCCAGCGTGACCTGCTGCGCCCAGTAGCTCTCCCGCAGCACCTCGGCGAAGGCCGCCGCCGTGGCGGCCAGCCGGAAGTGCCGGTCGGCGTTGGCGAACGCCGGCGTGACCAGCCCGGCCAGCTCCCGCGACATCTCCACCGCCTCGCCGGCGGCGGGATCGGTCCAGCGCAGGGCGACCGTACCGAGCGACCCGAGGGCACTCCCCTCGGCGGCTGCACCGGTCAGGCTGAGCTCGTAGAGCGCGGTGATCTCGTGCCCGGGGCCGATGGCACCCGCCTCCACGCTGTCGTCGCGGAACTGGTCGTCGGCCACGGCCCGGTTCTCGAAGCCGATGAGCCGCCAGCGCTCGACCACTCCCGGGTCCCAGCTGACCTGCACCTTGGCGTCCAGCGCCACGGTCACCAGCGTCGTGGTCAGCTCGTCCATGAACAGCCGCTGCGCCTCGTCGATGGCGTCGACGTAGGCGTAGAAGCCGTCGCCGTCATCGGCGAGTTGCTCCATCAGCACGTCGTTGTAGTTGCCCATCCCGAAGCCCACGGTGGCCAGCTGGATGCCTCCGGCCGCCTCGGCCCGAATCTGGGACAGGATCGGCTCCGGACCGGTGTTCCCCACGTTGGCCACTCCGTCCGAGGCCAGGATGACGCGGTTGACGCCACCGGGCCGGAACGCGGCACGGGCCACCTGGTAGCCGAGCACCAGGCCGGCCTCGGCGTTGGTCGCGCCCTCCGGCTGCAGCGAGTCGATCGCCGACTGCACGGTCTCGACTTCGCTCAGGGGCGTTGGCTGGAGCACGACGCGCGCATCGGTGCCGTACACGACGATGGCCACCGTGTCGGTCACGCGCAGCTGGGTGATGAGCAGCCGCAGCGACTCCTTCACCAGCTCCAGCCGGTTTTCCATCTCCATCGAGCCGGAGACGTCGATGACAAAGGTCAATGCCGCATCGGGCCGCGCCTCCTCCGCCATGTCCTGGCTGCGGATGACGATGCGGGCCACCTGGTAGCGCTCGTTCTGGACGAACGGCGTGACGGCCGCATCGGCGTGGATGGCGAAGGCGCCGGCCTCGGGCGCCGGCACGCCGCTGGGGAAGTAGTTGACGAACTCCTCGACGCGGACCGAGTCCTTATCGGGCAGGTTGCCGTCGGTCAGGTATCGACGGGCGACCGTGTACGACCCGGTGTCGACGTCCAGGGCGAAGGTCGACAGCGCGTCGTCCCGGGTGTCGACGAAGGGGTTGACGCCGGAGTTGTCGAAGAAGACGTCCGGGTACGGCTCGTCATTTGGGTTGGTCTCGCCGCCGCAGCATGGCGGCGGGTCGGTGAGCGGCGTCTGCGGCCGCTCGCCAAGGGGCGTCTGCGCGCTTCCGCCGCACGCCGCCAGGACGAGCAGGCC
>JAPSGM010000110.1 GCA_031177555.1 Chloroflexota bacterium | reverse complement strand
CATCGAAGCGCCACACCCCAGCGATGTGCCAGCCGGGCGGTAGCGCGGCCTCAGCGGCCGTCCAGGCTTGCGTCACGGCGCCGAGCGATCGCATCCGCTGATGATAGTGCCGAGCCGTATTGCCCCACGTCATACGGTGGGTCCCATGACGACTCAACGAAAGCCCCGGCTCACTCACTTGTTTATCACGACTCATGATCTGGCCGCGATGCGGGAGTTCTACGTGAATCTCCTCGGACTGGACATGCTCGTCGACGAGGGCGACTACCTTCGCGTCGGAGGCGGCGGGGGTGCTCACATGGGGATGGAACCCGCGGCAAAAGGAGCGTTACCGGCTGTCGAGCTCAACATCGAGGTCGGCGATGTCGACGCGGTTGTTGAACGCCTGTCGATTCGCGGTGTTCAGTTCGATGCACTGCCTGCGGACATGCCATGGGGTGCGCGCCATGCGTGGCTGCGAGATCCCGCAGGACATCGGTTGAGCCTGTATTCGAGGAGCGAATAGGCGGAGTCGCCTGCACCGCCCGACCCTCGCGGATCAGCGGCCCCGTCCGACCCTGGCGGCGGTGGGCCATATTTTCGCAAGGTCGCCGGGGCGGGTATCACGCCGTGGTGCCGCCTGCGGTGCCATCAGAGACGCGACGTGTAGCATGCCGCCGGAGGTCCCGATGAGCGAAGAGCACGCACCCTTGCCGCCTGCCCGGCCGCCACGCTACAAGCTGGCGGTGATCACCTGGCTCGGGGTGTACCCGATTCTGACGGCCACACTGGCGTTGCTCGGGCCACTGATGGAAACGTGGCCACTGCCTCTGCGGACCCTTTTGGTTACGCTCCTGCTGGTCCCGCTCCTGGTCTATGTGGTCTTCCCGTTCCTGAACCGAGCCTTCCGGGGCTGGCTGTTCGCCTAGGGCCGCCGGGGCGAAGATGCATAGCAAAGGAGGTTCCGCGGGCCATCGCGCCGAGCTGGTCCAAGGTCATCCGATCATCGCGGAGGAGAGGAGGCGGTCCGACCAGCGGTCCAACGGCTTCCACAGCACGTTGACGATGCGCCAGCGATCCTCGAACCGTGCGATATGCAGGTAGTCCACGAAACCGGCCGAGTTCAGCGTCACACTCGCGACGTCCCGGAAGGCGTCATGCACGGTGATGGTGTAGTCGTGCGCCCATCGCCCGCCCCGGCCGCTGGCTGCAGCGGCGACCATCTCGGCGTGTGTCATGGGGTCAATCGTCCACGCGCCACTAACCGGATCGAGGTCCACCGACCGCTTCGTCAGAGACGGGATGCAGGCAGTCCGCTTCCCGCTCGCCATCCCCGGTTAGGTAAGCCTCGATGTAGTCCCGAGCGGCGCGTTCGATGGACGCGATGTCCTCGGCTGAGACCTGTTCCAGGCGTGGCATCGGCTAGCCGCTCTGGTTCCTCGCCGCTCCCGCAGCCGGTCGCTCAGGCGGTGGAGCGCCTGCGCCACGAAGCGGCCCAAGCCCGAGAGGTAGTCATCGAAGGCCGGCCCTTCGGCGAGGGCAATCCACGTCCCATCGAAGCGCCACACCCCGGCGTTGCTCCAGCCGAGCGGCAGCGCGGCCTCAGCGGCCGTCCAGGCTTGCGTCAGGGCACCGAGCGGGGCCATGCCCTAAGGGTTCCCCGCGGGAGATGCAGCGGAAAGAACTAGGACGGGTGTCGGCTCGGACTTGCCTTTCAGGATGAGGCTGCGTCGTTCGAGGCCCTTTGTCGCAAGGCGCGCTTTGCGAGCGGCAACATCGGACACGAGCAGCTCTCCGGCTGCCGCCTCGGTTGCTAGGCGGGCAGTCGTGTTCACCACGTCTCCCATGGCCGTCAGCTCGGTATCGTTGGCGCTCCCGATCGAACCCACGTAGGCGAGACCGGTATTGACGCCGGCTCCGATGGGGATCCACGGTTGGTCGGGATAGCCAGCACGGCGCAGGAGTACTTGCGCCGCCGTCACCGCCCGTTCCGCGTGATCCGCTCCCGCCATCGCCGGCACGAAGATGCCGATGATCTCGTCGCCGACGAACTTATCGACGAAGGCGTCGAAGTCGATGAGCACGCTCACGGCCGTGTCATAGAAGCGGCTCATCAACCGCGTGAACTCCATCGACGACAACTTCTCTGCCAGCGATGTTGAGCCGCGGACATCCGCAAAGAGGAGCGAGCACTCCACCTCTGCGCCACCGTGGTGGGTACTCAGCATGCCGAAGCACCCGGAGCAGTACTTCGGGTTCCGAGGCCAGCGCCGGCGCCCGAGCAACGGCATCACCATTCCCCCGATACCGCCGAATGGTGCGGCGCACAGCTTGCACCGAGGCTCGCTCGGGATGCGGGCGTGGAACCGTCGCCGACGCCGGTGCGGCGACTCATTCGTTAGCATCGTCCGCCAGAATTCGTCAGCGTGAGCGGTCCCTGGGGGCTCCACCGCCAAATAGTAGTGGCGCGGGGAGGCCGGCTGTCGTCTGCACCGCCCGTCCTCGCGGATCAGCGGCCGTCGACGTCGCCCCGGCCCGCGTGATTGTCGCGCTAGGCGCCTACTGGCGGGTTATTGAGCCTTTAGCGATGGGCACCCGCGGCATTCCGCCTTGCCGCCGTACTATTTCCGACAGATGGGACAGTCGGCCGCCACGTGACTCTACTCAGAGCCGATTTCCTCTACGAGGTCTCCGATCTCAGCGTCGCGAAGCCTGTCATTGGCACTTCCCGCCGGATTGAGATTGGTGACTGGTCCGTACAAATCCGCATACCCACCGATGAGGCAGTCGGCATGCGGCTTGGGGAGTACAGATCGGTTCGGTCGGGGTCGTCGTCTGGCACAAGCAGCACGCCGACGAGCATCACGTGGCGGCCGAGACGAAGCAGGCGACGGCCGTGTGACGGCGACGGGATGCGCCTCATGGCAGCGCCATCGTCGAAGTCGGGCCGGGCCGTGTCAACCGTCTGGCCCGGGACGGGACGCATGACCGATGAATTGCGGGACCCGGCCGCGTCAGATGGGCGAACGACATGCACCGTCCCGGAAGGAGCTCATTCACCGTGCAGGTTGGAACCACGCAACCCCACCTCGACCTCGACGAGCTGCGCGATCGGTTCACCGGCCGCATCATCGGCCCCGAGGACACCGACTATGACCAGCTGCGCACCGTGGCGGCCGGCCACGTGGACCGGCACCCGGCCGTCATCGTGCGCGTCGCCGACGCCGGCGACGTGGCCGGGGCCATCGCGCTCGCCCGCGAGCGCGGGCTGGAACTCGCGGTCCGCAGCGGCGGCCACAGCGGCGCCGGCCACGGGGCCACCGAAGGCGGCCTGGTCATCGACGTGCGCGAGCTGAAGTCGCTGGAAATCGATCCGGAGAATCGGACCGCCTGGGCTGGCGCCGGGCTAACGGCCGGCGAATACAGCACTGCCGCGGCGGAGCACGGCCTGGCGACCGGCTTCGGCGACACCGGGTCCGTGGGGCTGGGCGGGATCGTCACCGGCGGCGGCGTCGGCTACCTGTCGCGCAAGCACGGCCTGACCATCGACAGCCTGCTGGCGGCCGAGATCGTCACCGCCGATGGCCAGGTCCTCCAGGTCGACGAGCAGCGCCACCCGGACCTCTTCTGGGCGATCCGCGGCGGCGGCGGCAACTTCGGCGTGGTCACGCGCTTCAAGCTGCGACTGCACCCGGTCGACGGCATCGTGGGCGGCATGCTGATCCTGCCGGCGACGGCGAAGACGGTGGCGGGCTTCATCGCGGCAGCGGAGGCCGCGCCCGAGGAGCTCACCACCATCGCCAACGTGATGAACGCGCCGCCGATGCCATTTCTGCCGGAGGATGTGGTGGGCCAGGTGGTGATCATGGGCATGCTCGCCTACGCGGGCGACCAGGAGGCCGGGCAGCGGGCCATGGAGCCCTTCCGGGCGCTGGCGGAGCCGCTGGCCGACCAGCTGAAGCCGATGCCGTACCCGGAGATGTTCCCGCCCGAACCGGAGGAGGAGTACCGCCCCTTGGCCGTGGGGCGCACGATGTTCGTGAACCACATCGGCCCGGCCGAGGCTGAGACCATCGTGGAACGGCTGAACGCCTCCGACGCGCCGCTCCGCGCGGCTCAGCTGCGGGTCCTCGGCGGCGCCGTCAACCGCGTGCCGGCCGATGCGACCGCGTACGCCCATCGGTCCAGCCGGATCATGGTCAACATCGCCGCCTTCTACGAGGGCGAGGATGACCGGCCGGTCCGCGAGGCGTGGGTCACCGATCTCGTGGCGCGCCTGGACCAGGGCGACCCGGCGGCCTACGTCAACTTCCTGGCCGATGAGGGCCCGGCGCGCGTGCTGGCCGCGTACCCGGCGGCCACCTGGAAGCGGCTGGCGGAGGTCAAGCGCCGCTACGACCCGGAGAACCTGTTCCGCCTGAACCAGAACGTGCCGCCCGCCGCCTGAGCCGCGGCACCTCGCGGCGACGGCGCGCCAGGCGGACGCGGTCGAAGGCGCCCGGCAGCACCACCAGGTTCCAGCCGCCGTCGCGGGCGGCGCTCGGGGCGACCACCGCGTCGACGCCCAGCTCACGCGCCGCGGCCGCCACCCGCATCGTTGCTGGGTTGGCCGCGTCCGGTGCCCAGTCTGCGGTGAGCTGCGCCTCGCTGACCCGCAGTGCCCGCCGTACCGCGGGGTCGCGCAGGTCGAGGACGCGCAGGTCCACGTCCAGCGCGCAGACCCAGCGGGGATCGTCGTCGGGCGAGACGGCGCCACCGGTCGCGTGCGACCACTCCGCCCACATCGTCTCGCGGTCGAGGGCCGCGTACAGCGGCCAGGGGTCGCCGACTCGGTGGTAGCGGCCGGCGTGCGGCGCCGGCTGCATCGGCGGGAGGCAGCCCGGCACGCGCAGCGCGGTCTGCCGCCAGGCCCGCGCTCGAAGGCGAGCGACGGGCGCCAGGGGGCGGCGGCTCAGCTCACGGTTCAGGTCACGTCCCCGCCGGCGTAGGCCAGGGCCGCGCCGCGGACCCGCTCGAAGTCACCGGCGGCGAGCACGTCCACCGGGCGCTGCCAGCCGAGGTGAGCGCTGCGGGACGTCAGCCAGGCGAGGCGCGCGCGGGGGGCCATGAGATCGCCGAGCAGCTCCAGCAGGGCGGCCAGGTCGTCCAGGCGGACCCGGTAGGCGTGGCGTCGAGGCGTGACGCCGGAGCGCCAGCGCTCGACGGTGCGGATGTTGGCTCCAGTTGCCTCGGACACGACCCTGGCCGGCAGCTGGCGCAGGGCAGGAGCGGTCATGGCCATGCGAGAAGGTTAACGCCGGTCGTAACGCCGGTCAAAATGTCGACGGACGGCTCCGGGGCGGCGATGTCCACCAGCGGCTGGCGGTATCGGGGATTGGCCGCTGGACGACCGATGCGCCTTCATTTCAGGTCAGCCGCTGGTGAGTTCGTGGACGATCCACGACGATCGTCGGAGATACAGCCAGTGGCTGGCGAATCGGAGCGAAGCCCGCTGGCGAAGCGCCGTCGGAGCGTGGCATTCACACGCTCCGCTCGTTCGGGCGGCCGCCGGACGTGATGGCGTCCCAGCCGGCGATGCCCACGACGGCGCCGGCGCCGTTCGCCAGCACGTCGGTGACGTCCGCGAGCCGGCCGACGTTCATCACTCCCTGCGCCCCCTCCACCGCCACCGAGACGAAGGCGGCGACCGCCAGGAGGCCCCAGCCCGATGCCGACGGGAAGCGCGCCGCCAGCGCGGCGCCCAGCGGCATGAATAGGGCGACGTTGGCGAGCAGCGTCGCCGTGGCCAGCAGCGGGTCGATCCTGCCCTGCAGCGACCAGACCTGTTCCCGGAAGGGGATGAGGTTGATGCGGTCCGGCTGCGGGCCCATCGGATCGCCGAGCGTGAGCACCGCGATGCTGCCGAGCGCCAGCAGGAGCACCGCCTCCGGCATCGTCGCGGCGACGCCGGCACGCCAACCGCCAACGCGCGAGCGCCATGCCGCCAGGGGGAGGGCCACCAGGACGACCGCCACGGCGATGCCGAGAATGTGCGGCAGCGCGGCCGCGAACCAGGTCAGCAGGGTGTCCACGCGCCAAGCCTAGCGGCCGATGGGCGGCGCAGTCGGGCGGCGCAGTCGGGCGGTCGGGCGGTCGGGCGGGGACGCTCTCCGGCCCGCCTGTCCCAAGCGGGCCCGATGAACCCCATCCCGCCCCGCCGCCTACGATCGGTATGAGCGACGAGGGGGCCGGCGCGACGCGCTGCGCCGAACCGGAACGGCGCCAGTTCGACTTCTGGCTGGGCGAGTGGGAGGTCCATGACGCGCTCGGCGCGCCGGCCGGCCGCAACCGCATCAGTGCCCTCTTCGGTGGCTGCGCCCTCCGCGAGGATTGGGAGGGCGAGAGTGGCCACCGCGGCACGAGCCTGAGCGCGTGGTCGCCGCGGACCGGTCGCTGGCACCAGACCTGGGTCGACTCGTCCGGCCTGCTGCTGCGCCTCGAGGGCGAGCTGCGCGACGGCGCCATGGTCATGGAGGGCGAGGCCCCGCTCCCCGGCCAGGGTGATCGGGTCCTGCGCCACCGCATCAGCTGGTCGCCCATCGACGGCGACCCGAACCGGGTACGCCAGCACTGGGAGGTCGCCGGGGAGGACGGGCGCTGGGAGACCGCC
>JAPSGM010000109.1 GCA_031177555.1 Chloroflexota bacterium | reverse complement strand
ATCCGCGCGCCGTCGTCACCGGGCTGGGCGTCGTCTCACCGGTGGGCATCGGGGCCGATGCCGCCTGGGACGCCCTGGTCGCCGGGCGCTCCGGCGTCACCGACATCACGCTCTTCGACACGACCGGGTTCGACGTCCACGTCGCCGGGGAGGTGAAGGGCTTCACGGCAACCGATTACATGGACGGCAAGGACGCCCGCCGCCACGACCGCAACACGCACTTCGCCGTGGCGGCCAGTGGCGAGGCACTGCGCCACGCCGGCCTGCTGGACGGCGAGCGCCTCGACCCCGGACAGGCCGACGGCGACCGCTTCGGGATGGTGTTCGGCACCGGCATCGGCGGTATCGGCATGATCAGCGACGGCGTGCTGACCCTGCACGACCGTGGGCCGGACCGCGTCTCGCCGTTCCTTCTGCCGCACATGCTCCCCGACAGCGCCTCGGGCATGGTCGCGATCCAGTACGGCCTGCGCGGCCACAACATGGCGGTCGTCAGCGCCTGCGCCACCGGCGGCCACGCGGTCGGCGAGGCGATGGAGGCCATCGTCCGCGGCCAGGCGGACCTGATGCTGGGTGCCGGAACAGAGGCGGTCGTCGTGCCGCTGGCACTGGCCGGCTTCGCGCAGATGAAGGCCCTCGGCACGCCCATCGACCCGGACACCGGCGCATACGACCCGGCCATCGCCAGCCGCCCGTTCGACGCGACCCGCGACGGCTTCGTGGTGGCCGAGGGCTCCGCGGTCCTGGTCCTGGAGGAGCTCGGCCACGCCCGCGCCCGCGGCGCGACCCCCATCGCCGAGGTCATCGGCTACGGCTCGTCGGCGGACGCCTTCCACATGGCCGCTCCCGCGGACCGCGGCGAGGGGAACCAGCGGGCCATGCGCGCCGCGCTGGCGCGCGCCGGCATCGGTCCTGAGGAGGTCGACTACATCAACGCCCACGGCACCAGCACGCCGCTGAACGACAAGTACGAGTCCGTCGCCGTCGAGGAGGTCTTCGGCGAGCACGCGCGACGGCTGGCCATCAGCTCCACCAAGAGCATGACCGGCCACATGATGGGCGCCGCCGGCGCCTTCGAGGCCTTCGCCTGCGTCAAGGCGGTGCAGACCGGATGCCTGCCGCCGACCATCAACCTGCGCCATCCCGACCCCGAGCTGCGGCTGGACTACGTGCCCAACACGGCGCGCCAGACCGATGCACGGGTGGCCCTCTCGAACTCGATGGGCCTGGGCGGGCACAACAGCTCCGTCATCGTTCGGCGCTACGAGGAGTGATGCGCAGCCGATGAGCCGCGATCCGGGCCGCCGCGCGGTCGTCACCGGGATGGGGGCGGTGAGCCCCATCGGCAACACCGCCGCCGACTACTGGGCGAACCTGTCCGCGGGCGTCAGCGGCGTGGCGCGCATCAGCGGCTACGACCCCTCCGGCGAGGACGTCCAGATCGCGGCAGAGGTCAAGGGCTTCGACCCGCGTGACTGGATGGACTTCAAGGCCGCCCGTCGCATGGCCCGCTTCACCCAGCTGGCCGTGGCCGCGGCGGCGCAGGCCATCACCGATTCCGGCCTGCAGATCACCGATGCCAACCGCGACGAGATCGCGGTGGTGGTGAACACCGGCGGCGGCGGGCTCGACGAGGTGGCGCTCGGCCAGGAAACCTACCTGCAGCGCGGCGGCTCGCGAGTCAGCCCCTTCATGGTGCCGATGCTGTCGCCCTCCATGGCCGCCTGCCAGGTCAGCATCCAGAACGGGCTGCGCGGACCGGTGGTGGCCAGCGTGGCGGCGTGCGCCTCGGGCGTGCAGGCCCTCATCGAGGCGCAGCGAATGGTCGAGCACGGCGACGCCGACGTGGTCATCGCCGGCGGTACGGAGAGCGCCATCATGCCGGTCGCCTTCGCCGCGCTGGCGAACATGGGAGCCCTCTCGAAGCGCAACGACGACCCGACCCGCGCCTCGCGCCCCTTCGACGCCGAGCGCGACGGGTTCGTCTTCGGCGAGGCGGCGGGGGTCATGGTGGTCGAGTCGGCGGAGCACGCCGAGGGCCGCGGCGCGACCATCGTGGCCGAGGTGGCCGGCGGGGCGATGACGGGCGACGCCTTCCACATCTCGGCTCCCGAGCCGTCGGGCGGCGGGGCGGCCCGCGCCATGCAGCGGGCCCTGCGCGACGCGGAGGTCGCGCCGGACGAGGTCGA
Organism: Chloroflexota bacterium; assembly: GCA_031177555.1. GTDB lineage: Bacteria > Chloroflexota > Limnocylindria > QHBO01 > QHBO01 > JAPSGM01. The sequence continues at coordinate 4,441 of JAPSGM010000109.1, read as the reverse complement.
CTACATCGTCGCGCACGGCACCTCCACGCCGCTCAACGACGCCACCGAGACGCGCGCCATCCGCGCCGCGTTCGGCGACCACGCCGATCGGCTGGCGGTGAGCAGCAACAAGAGCATGATCGGCCACACCCTGGGCGCGGCCGGCGCCATGTCGGCCCTGGCCGCCGCCTTAGCCATCCGCGACGGCGTCATGCCGCCGACGATCAACTACGAGACGCCCGACCCCGAGTGCGACCTCGACTACGTGCCGAACGTGGCGCGCCAGGCGCCGGTGCGCGTCGCGATTGTCAACGGCTTCGGCTTCGGCGGGCAAAACGCGGTCACCGTCTTCCGGCGCTACGAGGCCTGAGTGGCGTGCGACCGCCGGGGGTACGCCGCCGGACCGGACCATCGGCCCCGCTGGCGCAACGTCGCGGCACGCCTACCATCGGCGCGTGGTGACCGCTGCCCTCGCGGGTCGATGACCACGGTCAACGGCCTGCGCCTCGCGTACCGCGGCTTCGTGACCGGCCTCGCCGCCGGCTACGTCTGGCTGGCGACCGCCATGCTCCTCGGCGCGCTGCTCCACGACGACGCGCTGCAGCCGCTGCGGCCGCTGGCCGCCCTCATCCTGCCCGCCGCCGGCGGGTCGGCCTCGGCCTCGTTCGTGCTCGGCTTCGGGCTGGTGCAGCTGGCGGCCGCCACGATCGGGATGTGCTTCTCGTACTTCTTCGGCCGGTTTTTCACCATCCGCCCGACCCTTGCGGTCGCGGCGCCCTGCTTCGCCCTGCTGGCCTGGGCGCTGTTCGCCGCCAGCGCCGGCGCCGGCGAGGGGCTCGGCCAGATGGGCCTGGCGGCCGCTCCCCTGGTGGCGACCGTCGCCTACGGGCTGCTGCTGGGCGCGGGGCTCCCGCTGCGGGGCGACGTTCTGCGCCGCCCGGATGCCGTAAACCAGTTCCCCGACCAGGCCTCCGGCTAGGCCTCCGGCGGCGGGTCGCCCTCCACGTACAGCTCCGGCTCGAACGCCGGCCCGTGCCCGGGGAGGCTGCGCACCCAGTCGCGCAGCGCGCTCTCGGCGGTGGTGAAGGCCAGCTCGGCCCACGGGATCTCGTCGGGTGAGAAGTCGCGCACCTCGCTGGTCTCGACCCCGGGCAGCGCCTCCCCGCCGACCACGTTCGCCTCGTAGATCAGGGTCACCACGCCGGCGTGCGGGCGCGAGTAGGCGCCGATGAGCCTGCCCACCTCCACCCGCAGCCGGGTCTCCTCCTCCGTCTCGCGGCGGGCACCTTCCTTCGCCGACTCCCCGATCTCCAGGAAGCCGCCGGGGTAGGTCCACAGCCCGCTGGCCGGCTCGATCGAGCGGCGAGCCAGGAAGACGCGGCCCGCGCGCACCGGAAGCGTGCCCACCACCAACCGCGGGTTGCGCCAGGTGACGTGGCCGGCGGGGCACACCATCCGCGGCCGGTGGTCCGCCTCGAGGACCCGCTCCTCCAGGGCCTGCCCGCAGGCCGGGCAGTAGGCCGGCTCCTCGCCCATGGTGAGCGGCCAGGACTCGCGGGCATCGCGCTGCGGCATGCGGGCATGGTACGCAGGGAGCCGGTCACAAATCAGACTCGCCGCGGGAGGCGCCGGTGTCAGAATGCGACGCAGCCACGCCGGGACTTCCGAGCCCAACGGCTGGCGCTCAGCCCTCGCCGCCCAACCCGACCGGAGACGACCACGTGACCGCCAGCGCCCCCGGCCAGGCCGCTCAATCCTCCCCGTTCGCGATCTTCCGCAACAGCAACTTCAGCTACCTGTGGTCCGGGCAGCTGATCTCGACCATCGGCGACGCGCTGACCTCGCTGGCGGCGGGCATCTTCGTGTACCAGATCACCGGCTCGGTCCTCAGCGTGGGGCTCATGCTGATGGCCTCGGCCGCGCCGACGCTGGTCTTCGGCCTGGTCGCCGGCGTGGTGGTGGACCGATTCGACCGCAAGATGATCATGATCGTCACCTGCCTGATCCGGGCGGTGCTGATCGCGCTCATCCCGATCGTGGTTTCGACCGGCGACGACCTCGTGTGGCTCTACGTCCTGGTGCTGGCCTCGGCATCGGTCCAGCAGTTCTTCGACCCGGCCAACGACAGCGTCCTGCCGGAGATTGCCAGCGACGAGGAGCTGAGCGCCGCCAACTCGCTGATGGCCATCGCACAGTTCGGCTCGACGGCCATCGGCTTCGCGCTCGCCGGCCTCATCACCGCCCAGTTCTCGATCGAATGGGCGTTCTGGCTGGACGCCGCCACGTTCGTCATCACCGCCGCGCTGATCGCATTGGTCCGGGTCCCGAAGCTGGTGGTCGAGGAGCTGAGCACCATCGGCGAGGTGATCCGCAACGTCGGCTTCGGCGCCGGGTTCATCTGGCGGGTGCCGATCCTGCGCTCCATGCTCCTGCTGCGCGTCCCGATCATGCTGATCTTCGGCCTCCAGAATGTCCTGCTGCTGCCCTTTGCCTTCGACGTCCTGGGCGCCGGGGAGTTCGAGTACGGCATCCAGGAGGGCGTCACCTCTGTCGGCTTCGTGATCGGCAGCCTGCTCATGGCCCGATACGCCGACCGCCTGCGCGAGGGCAGCTGGCTGGTGCTGAGCTTCCTGGGAATGGGCCTGGCGGGCCTGGCCTACGCACTGTCATCGAACATCTGGATCGCGATCGGGCTCATCGGCTTCTCCGGCATCCTGAACGCGCCGTCGTTCGTGGCCGGCCGCCTCATCAACCAGCGCAACACGCCGCGCGAGGTCCGCGGCCGCGTCTTCAGCACTTCCTACGTCATCCGCGACGTGCTGTACCTGGCCGGGATGGCGCTCGCCGGTCTGGCAGACTTCATCGATGTGCGCCTGCTCTTCGCGGGGAGCTCGGTCGCGCTGGTGGTGGCGTCGCTGGTGGGGGCGGTGATGCCGGGCATCGGGCAGCCGGCCGCCGAGTGGCGCCGCACCATGACGCTGCTGCGCACCGCGCCCAAGGCCGCGCTCGGCGCGGTCCGGGCGCCGACGCCGGCGGACGTCCAGGCGCTGGGCCGGTACATCCCCGCCCTGGCCGGTATGCCGCAGCGCGACCAAGGCGCGCTGATCGCCGCCGGGCGCGTGGTCGAGGCGGAGGCAGGGACGGCCATCACCCGCGCCGGAGAGACGGGCGACAACGCCTACTTCGTGCTCTCCGGCCGCGCCGTGGCCGGCGCGATCAGCGGTGCGGGCGAGTACCGCTCGCTGTCGGCCATGACGGCCGGCGACGTGTTCGGCGAGATCGCGGCGCTGACCGGCAGCCCGCGCACCGCGGACGTGGTGGCGGAGGAGGACACCGCCCTGCTGGAGGTGCCGGCCGACACGCTGCGGCGGCTGATGGCCATCCCCGAGTTCAGCAGCCTGGTGCTGGGCAAGATGCAGGAGCGGCTGGCCCGCTCCACCAGCATCGCCGACCTGCCGCGCTTCGGCGGCCTCGACCAGGCGGCCCTGCGCGAGATGCGCAGGGAGGCTGCCGGCGAAGCGCCTGCCGGCTAGCCGCCGCTGGCGATGGTGTTGGTTGTCGAGCTATCGGCCGTGCTGTACGTCGCCTGGGTCTTGGTGTTGAACTTGGGCCCGTGCATCGCCTTCACGCCGGAGTAGCCGTAGCTGTTCACCGAGCTCAGAGTCCCGGACCCGGTCCCTTCGTCGAAGCCCGAAAGCCATGGCCCGCCGGACGACCCGCCGGTCATGTCACAGGTGACGCCGTACGTCAGCTCGTCGTTGTACGGGTCGCTGAATGTCGGGCCTGCGCAGTACACAAAGTCGTTGCCCCTGTACTTCTGTGCCGCGGGATAGCCGAAGGCGTACACCTTGGTGCCGTCGGCGAGCGCACTGAACGAGATTGGAAACGAGCCCACCGTCGTGTCCAGCTGCGTGCTGGCCTTCCCACCGGCGCCTACCACGGCGAACGCCCAGTCGTGCAGCGTCGCCTGCTGGTTGAAGCCGCCGGCCGTGGTGTAGCCCTGGTGGACCACCAGCCCACTGGCCGTCCAGCAGCCGTATGCAGTGTTGGCGCAGGTCCGCGTAGGCGATTCGTCGTAATCGGGGTAGAACATCCAGTTGGTTGCAAACGCGCCGTCTGTCTCGTCGTAGGCGCAGTGCGCTGCGGTGAGAACCAGCGAGTAGTTCGTGCGCGTGTCTGTCGCCACGGCGCCGGAGCAAACGTAGGTAGTGCCGCCCATGGTGAAGAAGACCTTGCCGCTCGCCTCCTTGATCAACCCGCCCTTCGTCCACGAGGCTCCCGTGACGTTTCCGCCATTGCCCGGCTTGGCTCGTCCCACCGGCTGGGCGGCAGGCGGGAGTCCGCGCTTCGGATCGAGGGTGAAGTCGCGCGGGGTGGCCGACGCCATGCGCTCCGCCGTCCAGAAGGCGACGATGCGGTCATGCTCCGAGCGTGCCGGTCCTGCGGCCTGGGCCGGGACGGC
>JAPSGM010000290.1 GCA_031177555.1 Chloroflexota bacterium | reverse complement strand
AGCTCGATGAGCGCGCGGGCGGACGTGCCCATCGGCACGCAGTACACGTCCGGCCGCTCGACGTGGCCGGAGACTGCGAAGAACTTGAGGCCGGTGGCATCGCCGGCACCCTGATCCATCCACCACTCGGCGCCGCGCTCGACGATGATCGGCACGTGGGCAAACGTCTCGACGGAGTTCATGAGCGTCGGCTTGCCCCACAGCCCGTACACACCCGGGAACGGCGGCTTGTTGCGCGGCTCGCCGCGATGGCCCTCCATGCACTCGAGCAGCGCGGACTCCTCGCCGAGTATGTAGCCGCCCGGCGAGGTGAAGATCTCGACGCGCAGCCGGCGGCCGGAGCCGAGCACGTCCGCCCCGACCAGGCCCTCGGACTCGAGTGCCTCGAGCTCCTCGCGCAGCACGGCCTCCTCCGGCCCGTACTCGTGGCGGATGAAGATCCACCCCTCCTCACAGCCCGTGACGAGCATGCCCAGCAGGAGGCCCTCGACGACGAGATGGGGCTGCTCGGCCATGATCTGACGGTCCTTGAACGTGCCGGGCTCGGACTCGTCCGCGTTGCAGATCGCGTACCTGGGAGTCGCATCCTGGGCCGCCACGAGCTCCCATTTGCGCCCTGTCGGGAAGCCGGCGCCGCCCATGCCGCGCAGGCCGGATTCCTTCACCGCGGTCAGGACCTCGTCGTCCTTCAACTCGCCGCTCAACAGACGGCGTAGGACGCGGTAGCGCTGGTCGTCCGCCGCGTACGGATCGTTCGGGAAGGTCCGGTCCGGCCGCATGGCGGGGGTCCCCGGCGCCTCTCCAGAACGGGCGGCCTCCACGAGCTCCTCGGCCTGCGCGAACGAACCCGGCTGCTCGTCGACGGCGATCGCGGGAGCGCTATCGCAGCGCCCCAGGCACGAAACCTCGTGCAGCTCGACCTCCACGTCGCCGCCGTACCGAGCCCGGAGCTCGGTGATCCGCTGGTCGGAGGCGTGCAGCCAGCACGAGAGGTCGTGGCAGACCGCGAGATGCACCTTGCGCGGCGGCTCGGTCCTGAAGTGCGGGTAGAAGGAGATCAGACCCTCGATCTCGTACAGCGGCCGTCGCACCTCCTGCGACAGCCGCACCAGCTCCTCGCGCGGCAGCCAACCGTGCTCACGCTGGATCGCGACCAGCGCGGGGATGAGGCTGGGACCGGGAAACTTCCCGGCGCGGGCCTCGGTGCCCGGCGGGCGAGGCTGGACGCGCAGACCCACGCGGCCGTTCCCGCCCACACCGCTCCCGGTGGCCATCACACCCCCTCCCGCACCGTGGCCGAGTCGTGCTTGACGGAGGTCCCGATCCGCTCGACCTTGACGGCGCAGAACTTGAACTCGGGGATCTTGGCCGTTGGATCGACCTCGTCGATCGTCAGCACGTTGGCGGCCGCCTCGCGGAAGTGGAACGGGAGGAAGCACGTCCCCGGGACGTCACGGTGCGAGAGCAATGCGCGCAGCTCGACGGAGCCGCGCCGGCTGGTCAGACGCACGAAGTCGCCGGACGCGACGCCCATCCGCTTGGCGTCGTCCGGGTTGAGATATACGTGCGCCTCGGGCTGGATCGCGTCCAGAGCGTAGGAGCGCCGCGTCATCGACCCGGTGTGCCAATGCTCGAGCAGGCGGCCCGTGTTGAGCACGAAGGGGAACTCGTCGTTAGGCAGCTCCTTGGCCGGCAGCCACTCGGCGGGCACGAGGTGCGCCTTTCCGTCGTCGGTGCCGAAGCGCTCGTCGAAGAGCACGACCGTCCCGTCCTGATGCTCCGGGTCCGGGTTGGGGTACAGCTTGCCCATCGCGCCCAGGTTGTCGTACGACAGCCCGGCGTAGTTGGGCATCACGGACACCAGCTCGTCGAAGATCTCGCTCGCCGACTGGTAGCTCATCTCCAGCCCGATCCGGTTCGCGATGTCCTGGATGATGTGCCAGTCGAGCCGCGCCTGGCCGGGCGGATCGAGGGCCTTGCGGCCGATCTGCACGCGGCGGTCGGTGTTCGTATACGTGCCCTCCTTCTCCATGTAGGACGTGGCGGGGAGGATCACGTCGGCGAACTCCGCGGTCTCGGTGAGGAAGATGTCCTGCACGACGAGGAACTCCAGGGCGGCGAGCGCCTTGCGGACCTTGTTGATGTTCGGATCCGAGAGGAACGGGTTCTCCCCCATCATGTACATCCCGCGCACGCCGCCCTGCAGCGCCGAGGCGACGATCTCGGTGACGGTCAGCCCGCGGTCGGGATCGAGCTCGCGGCCCCACCGCTCCTGGAAGGTCTCGCGAGCCCCCTCCTGGTCCACGGGCAGGTAGTCCGGGTACATCATCGGGATCAGTCCGGCGTCCGAAGCACCCTGGACGTTGTTCTGGCCGCGCAGCGGGTGCAGCCCGGTGCCCGGCCGGCCCACCTGGCCGGTGATCGAACACAGCGCAATCAGGCAGCGGGCGTTGTCGGTGCCGGTCGTGTGCTGCGAGATCCCCATGCCCCAGAAGACGATCGCGGTGTTCGCCTCCCCCCACAGCCTTGCGACGGTGCGGATGACCTCCGCGTCGATCCCGCAGATCTGGGCCGCGCTGTCCGGCGGGTACTCCTTCACCGTCTTGGCCAGCTCGCCGTAGTTCGTGGTCCGCTCGGCGATGAACTCGCGGTCGACCAGGCCGAGGCTGATGATCTCGTGCATCACGCCGTTGTAGAAGGCCACGTCGGTGCCCGGCTTGATCTGGCAGAA
>JAPSGM010000108.1 GCA_031177555.1 Chloroflexota bacterium | reverse complement strand
TCGCGGGAGGCCTGGCCGGCGCGTTCTACGGGGTCGGCTCGTCGGTGGCGCCGTTGCTGGGCTGGCGGCAGTTCCTATTCGTGCTGCTCGTCGCGCTGGTGGGGGGCATCTGGGGACTGCGCGGCGTAATCGTCGTCGGCGTGGCAACGGGAGTGGCCCTGGCCGCCATGTCGCTGCAGTTCGGCCAGGCGCTGTACGCCCAGCTGGCCCTGATCGTCGCCTTCCTGGTCATTCTCAAGTTACGCGGCCGCAAGCTCACCGAGGCGGCGAAGGTGTAGCGGAATGAACCTCGACTGGCTCGACGCCTTCCTGATCTCCGGCCTGTTCGAGGTCGTGATGGTGATTGGCCTGGGCCTGCTGCTCCACCTGGAGCTCGGCCTGGCGCGGATCGCCAACTTCGGCGTCGTCGGCTTCTGGGGCCTCGGCATGTACACCTTCGGCATCACGTACGTAAAGATTGACTGGCCGTTCGGCGATCCGATGCAGTTCCTGGTATGCGCGGTCATCGCGACGCTGGCGGCCGGTCTGTCCGGCTGGCTGGTCGGCTGGTTGATCGCCGACCAGGACACGGACGGGGTACTGGTCGGGACCCTTGGCTTCGCCACGGTGGTCCTCATCCTGGCCACCACCCAGCAGGACCTCACCGGCGGCGCGCTGGGGATGGGCGGGCTGGGCTTCCCCTACGACATCGGCACCGTCAAGGCCAATGAGCTGCTGTGGTTGCTGATCACGGCCAGCATCGTGGCGCTGATCCTTTTCTTCGTGTGGCGGGTACATCGATCACCGTACGGGCGCCTCCTCATCGCCATCGGCAGCAACGAGCCGCTGGCGCGCAGCCTCGGCAAGCCGACGTACCGCACGAAGCTGTGGCTGTTCGCGATCGCCTCGGCGGCGATGGGGCTGCTCGGCGCGATGTACGGGGTCATGGTCCGTTTCCTGGAGATTGCCAATCTTGGCGTGGAGATCACCCTGGCGGCCATGGTGGGGCTGGTGCTGGGCGGCACCGTGCGAGTCTGGGGTGCCGTGGTGGGGGTGTTCCTCACCGTGGGCCTCTTCGACATCCTGATCCAGTCCTACATTCCCTTCCCGCGGGAGTGGTACACGCAGGCCATCCCCGTCCTCAGGGAGGCCGTGTTCGGCGCGACCCTGATCGTCGTGCTGCTCTTCAGGCCCCTCGGCGTGCTCGGCGACATGCGGCGCGACAAGCTGATGAGGAAGCTCCATGGCCGTTGACGCCGATGACGCCGTCGCCACCGCCGCGGTGGCCGGTCCCCAGATCCGGATCCGAGGCGCGGTCAAGAGCTTCTCCGGCCGGGTAGTGGTCGATGTCGACGACCTCGTGCTGGGCGACCAGCCGATCGAGGGGCTGATCGGACCGAACGGCGCCGGCAAGACGACCCTGATGCGCATGGTCATGCACTCCATCCCGCTCGACCGCGGCACGGTCTCCCTCCTCTCGCCGGGAGGCGGGGAAGTGGTGCTCTCGGACCTGTCCGCCTACCGGATGGCGCACCACGGCGTGGTCAAGAGCAACCAGGTGATCATGGACTTCGACAAGCTCACGATCTGGGACTCGCTGCTGCTGGCCGCGACCGAGCGCTCGAATGAGCGGCCGCACCGCATCTTCGGCGAGGAGGAGGCCGCCTTCGTGCGGCACGAGGACGAGATGCGCCGCCACCTGGAGTACTTCGGGTTCACCGACCCAATGGGGTTCGCGAGGTCGGCCGGCGAGAAGAAGCTGCTGGACATCGTCCGCTGTCTGCTCCTCCAGCCTCGGTTCCTGCTGCTGGACGAGCCGACCGCCGGCCTCCCGGATGAGCTGACCGACAAGGTCACACGCGTCATCCGCGAGCTCGCCGCAGCGGGGACGTCCGTGGTCATCGTCGAGCACGACCTCAATGTCATCTGGAACCTCTGCGCCGAAGTCTCCTTCATGGCGGAGGGCAGGGTCATCCTGAAGGGCAACCCGCAGATGATCCGCGAGCACCGGACCGTGGTCGAGAAATACCTCGGTGAGGGCCATGTCTGAGACGACCGGGCCGATCGCCCTCCAGGTCGAAGGCGTCCGCAGCGGCTACGACGCGGTAACCGTCCTGAAGGGCCTCGACTTCACCGTCGGGAACGAGATCTTCGCCGTGCTCGGGGCCAACGGCGCGGGGAAGACAACACTGCTGGCAACCCTGGCCCGCCTCATCCCCCTCATGGCGGGGAGAATCAGGTTTCTCGGCGACGACGTGTCCAGCCTGCCCCCGTACGAGACCGCCAGCCGCGGCATGGGATACGTGCCCCAGGAGAACGGCATCTTCCCGGACCTGACCGTCCTGGAGAACCTGAGCGTCGGCGGCATGATGGGCGAGCGCCCGCGTGACGAGCGGCTGGCGGAGGTGTTCGAGCTCTTCCCGGATCTCAGGAGCAAGCGGGCCCAGACCGCGGGAACCCTGAGCGGCGGCGAGTCGCGGATGGTGGCCTGCGCGCGGGCGCTGATGCAGGACCCCAGGGTGCTGCTGCTCGACGAGCCAACCGCCGGGCTGTCCCCAATCTACGTCGACATGTTCTTCGAGAAGATCAGGGAAATCCACCGGACCCGCGGCGTTGCCATCGTCCTGGCAGAGCAGAACGCGACGAAAGCGCTCGAGGTCGCCGACCGGGTGATGGTGCTGACCCTCGGCGAGGCGTACGCCGTAATAGATGCTAGAGACGTGACCACGGAGCAGCTCAAGGAGGCATACCGGATCTAGAAGGACCCACCCATCGGCCCAGGAGACAGGAGGAGGAACGCAGTGATTATGGATAGCATCAGGCATGGGCGAATCGTCGCCGTCCTCATGGCGCTCGCCCTCCTCGCCGTCGCGTGCGGCACCACGCCCGGGGCCTCAGTCGTTGGCTCGGACGGTGCCGAGCCGCCGGTGTCGGATGAGCCGGTCGCGGTCTGCGAGCTGGCCTACTACACGGGCGAGTTCGGGGCCTTCGGCCAGTCGCTCACCGAGGACGTGATCTTCCCCATCGAAGAGGTGATCAACCTCGACCCGCCCCTCGGCCGCGAATGGGAGCTGTTCCACGAGGATCTCGGCACGGTCGGTGAGGCCCAGGCAGCCCGGACCTGCCTCGAGCAGCACGGAGCCGAGATCCTGGTGAGCATCGCCCACGGCTACCGGACCTACCGTGACTTCATGATGGACTGGTGGCAGGAGAACGACTCGCCGCTCGGGCCGTCGGTGCACGGCGGCGCCATCCCCGGCAACCTCGGGGGCAAGGCGGCTGAGCCGATCTTCCGGGCGCAGGGCCTCGACGAGGCGCTGGGCATGTCCGGCATCCTGTACGCGGAATCGATCGGGGCCGAATCGGTCGTGGTCTTCGCCACCCAGGTCGAGGGATTCCAGCTGGCGGCGAACGCCGCCGAGAACGCGGCGGAGGCGGTCGGCATCGAGGTCTTGGACCGGATCGACGTCCCGGCCGAGCAGCCCTCCTACCGAGCAGAGGCGCAGCGAATCGCCGAACTGGCGCCGGAGGCGGTCATCGTGCAGGCCGGATCGGTGGAATCGGCCTCGCTGATCAGGCAGGCAGCCGAGGCCGGCCTGTCGCTCAACTGGATCGGCGAGACCGGCTGGATCCAGGAGGAGTTCATCAACACGCTGGGCACCGACCCGATCGCGTCCCAGGAGGCGATTGGCTTTGCGGCATTCTCGTACAACGACCAGACCCCGGCCTGGGAGTTCTTCGAGGAGCTGTGGTCGAGCACGGAACCGTACAACGACGAGGATGCGACCGGTCTGTACCACTTCTCGACGTACGACCTGCTGGTGCAGACGGCCTTGGCCGTCGAGGCCGGTGGCTCGTACAGCGCCAGTGACTGGGCGCCGGCCATGCACGAGGTCGGCGATGCACCGGGAGAGGTGTGCTACACGTACGCCGATTGCCTGGCTCTCATCCGCGAGGGCGAGGACATCGACTACGAGGGCATCACCGGCACCGGCACATACACCGACGGCGGCGTGAACCACGTCGTCCAGGCGTACACCCCCTTCAACGAGGACGGGTCGGCGGGTGACCCGGTGATCCTGGATGCCGAGCGAGCGCTCGAAATCATCGAGGAGATCGCGGTCCAGGCCGAATGCGACCCGGCCGAGCCGCCCAACGAGTGCACGTGGTAATGGGCCGCGGGGTCCTCTGAACCCGGGAACGAAGGGGCCTTCCGCCGCCGCGGCGGGGGCCCCTTTTCACATCGCCCGGATGCCCAGCAGGTTACGGGCGATCACCATCCGCTGGATCTGGCTGGTTCCCTCGCCGATCTCCGTCAGCTTCGCGTCGCGCAGGTAGCGCTCGACGTTGTATTCGGCCACGTAGCCGTAGCCGCCGTGCACCTGCACCGCGTCATTGGTGACCTGCCGCGAGACCTCGGAGGCGAACAGCTTCGCCATCGCAGCCTCGGTCGAGTACGGCTTCCCGCAGTCCTTCAGCCATGCCGCCCGGTAGACCATCAGCCGCGCGGCGTCGATCTGGGTCGCCATGTCGGCGATCATGAAGGCCACGCCCTGGAAGGAGCCGATGGGCCGATCGAACTGGCGGCGCTCCTTCGCGTAGGCCGATGCCGCCTCGTAGGCTGCCTGGGCCAGCCCCAGCGCCATGGCGCCGATGCCGATGCGACCGCCGTCGAGGGTCTGCAGGAAGAGCTTGTCGCCCTCGCCCTCCTCCCCCAGCAGGTTCCCGGCGGGGATGCGGCAGCCGTCGAACAGGAGCTCGCCGGTGTTGCTGGCATGGAGGCCCATCTTCTCCTCCATCCGGCCGATGGAGAAGCCGGGCACATCGGACGGCACGATGAAGGCGCTGATGCGCCCGCTCCCCGCCTCGCGCTCGGTCACGGCGGTGACGATGTACGTGCCGGCCACCCCGGCGTTCGTGATGAAGCGCTTGCTGCCGTCCAGGACCCACTCGTCGCCGTCGCGGCGCGCGCGGGTGCGCGTCCCGCGAGAGTCGGAGCCGGCATCGGCCTCGGTCAGCCCGTAGGCGCCGATCACCTTGCCGGAGGCCATGGGGCGCAGGTAGCGCTCCTTCTGCTCGTCGGTCCCGGCCATGTGGATGGGGTTGCAGCCGAGGCTGGTGTGGGCCGAGACGATGATGGCCACGCTGCCGGAAGCGCGAGCCAGCTCCTCGATGGTGATGGCATAGGCCAGCGAGTCGAGCCCCGTCCCGCCCACCTCCTCGGGATAGGGCACGCCCATGAGGCCCAGCTCGCCGGCGCGGCGGATGATGTCGTGCGGGAATTCGCCGCGCCGCTCGAGGTCGGCGGCATCGGGCACGATCTCGCGCTCGGCGAACTCGCGAACGGTGCGGCGGATCTCCTGGTGCTGCGACGAGAGCGAGAAGTCCATGCGCAGCGAGGGCTCCGTCTGCTGGTTTCGCGACCGTGCGGGCGTGGGCGTGCCCGCGGGCGGAGTCTAGCAGCGAGCCCGGGAGGCGTGGATCAGCCGCGTCGCCAGCGCTCGATCTCGCGGCGGGATCGCTGCTCGGCGGCCCGGAGCTGCGCGGCGCGCCGCCGCCGCGAGGTGAGCGGCCGCGGTCGTGATCGCTTGGCGTGGTTCGGCTTGGCCATTGTTTCGCATCTAGACGTGCGCCCGCCGGTTTCGGTTGCAGCTCCGCGCCGATTCACGCGTTGACACCCGACGCGTGCGGGCGCCTATACTGCCGGCGACCTCAAGCCTGCAGTAACGCTACAAGGTTCGGGTCACGTGCCCTGACCGGGGAGACCGATTGGCGCCCGACACCGACGTGCGGCTGGATCGAGTCACCAAGACGTTCCACGACGTCGTGGCGGTGGACGACCTGTCCATGGACATCCGGCGGGGGGAGTTCTTCTCCATGCTGGGGCCGTCCGGCTGCGGCAAGACCACCACGCTGCGGATGATCGGCGGCTTCGAGGAGGCCACTGCCGGGACCATCCACCTGGGCGACGTGGACGTCACCGGGCTGCCGCCGTTCCGGCGCGACGTCAACACCGTCTTCCAGAACTACGCCCTCTTCCCGCACATGTCCGTGTTCGAGAACGTGGCCTTCGGGCTGCGACGGCGCAGGGTGGCCGGGCCGGAGCTCACCCGCCGCGTGGGCGAGATGCTGGAGCTCGTCGAGCTGCCGGGCTACGAGCGGCGCAGGCCGCACCAGCTGTCCGGCGGCCAGCAGCAGCGCGTGGCGCTGGCGCGGGCGCTGATCAACCACCCGCGCGTGCTGCTCCTCGACGAGCCGCTCGGCGCGCTGGACCTCAAGCTGCGCAAGCAGATGCAGATCGAGCTCAAGCGGATCCAGACCGAGGTGGGCATCACCTTCATCTACGTGACCCACGACCAGGAGGAGGCGATGACGATGTCCGATCGCATCGCCGTCATGCGCCATGGCCGCATCGAGCAGCTCGGGACGCCCGAGGAGCTGTACGAGCACCCCACCACCGCCTTCGTGGCCGGCTTCCTGGGCGTGAGCAACCTGCTCGACGGCAGCGTGGTCGGCCGGGACGGGACGTGGGTCGAGGTGCGGCTGGGCGACGGGTCCACGCTGCGCGCCCCGGCCGAGCGCGCCAACGGCGCGCAGGCCGTCCGGATCGGGATCCGGCCGGAGAAGCTGCGGGTCGTGCCGGCCGAGGATGCCGACGAAGGATCCCCTGCCGACCGCGGCTCCGCCGCCGACCTCAACAGCCTGGGCGGGACCGTCCTGGACGCCAG
>JAPSGM010000289.1 GCA_031177555.1 Chloroflexota bacterium | reverse complement strand
CGCCGGCTACGCCTTCGGCGTCCTGGGCCCCGACCTCGTGGCCGAGTTCGACCTCTCGCGATTCCAGCTGGGACTGGTGACGACGACCTTCTTCGTCGTCGGCGGACCCCTCTCGCTGTTCGTCGGCGGCGCCACCGACCGGTTCGGGGCGAGGCGCGTGATGCTGCTGGCCTTCGGCGCATCGGCCGTGGCCATCGCCGGCATGGCCCTGGCGCCGGCCTACGCCGTGCTGCTGGCCCTGGCCGCCCTGGCCGGCGTCGGGCTGGCGTCGGGCAACCCGGTCACCAACAAGCTGGTCGCCGTTCACGTCGCGCCCGGTCGACGCGGCCTGATCATGGGCGGCAAGCAGTCGGGCGTGCAGGTCGGCGCTTTCCTGGCCGGCGCGCTGCTGGCCCCGCTGGCCGTGACCCTGGGCTGGCGCACCGCGCTGGGCTGGAGCGCCATCGTGCCGCTCGCCGGCATCTTGCTGGCGCTGGCCGCGGTGCCGCCGGACCGCCGCGGGCAGGAGGCCTCGAGCGCCGGGCGCAGCGGTCCGCTGCCGCACGGCGTGTACTGGCTGGCGATCTACGCGTTCCTGATGGGCAGCGGGGTCGCCACCATCAACGCCTACCTGCCGCTGTACCTGGTGGAACGGGCCGATGCCTCCCAGGAGCTGGCCGGGACCGTGGTCGCCACCATCGGGCTGGTGGGCATCGTTTCGCGCATCGGCTGGGGCTGGGCCAGCGAGCGGATGCGCAGCTACAGCCTGCCGTTGATGCTGCTGGGCGGCGGCGCCGTGGTCGCCGTCCTGCTGGTGCTGGCCGTCGAGTCGATCGGGCTGTGGCTGGCGTGGCCGGCGGCGGCGCTGTTCGGGGCGTCGGCGGTCACCTGGAACTCGGTGGGGATGCTGGCGGTGATCTCCAGCTCGGGAGTGGGCATGGCCGGGCGCGCATCGGGCGTGGTGGTGTCCGGCTTCTACTTCGGCTTCGTCGCCAGTCCGATGCTCTTCGGCTGGCTGGTGGACACCACCTCCGGCTACGGCCCTGCCTGGACGCTGGTGGCCCTGACCTTCGCGGCGACCCTGGCCGTGATCGCGGCGTGGCGTCGCTCCGAGGCGGAGAACGCGATCACCGCCTAGCCTCGTGGTACTGGCACATGTGCACCATGGCGGCCCGACGGGGCGCCGAATCGGCCGCCGACCAGCTGGTGGTGATCCGCTACTCGGGCTCGTCGTCGAGCGGGGGATCGAGGCCGGGCGCCTCGGTCGGGTCCGCCGCCGCGGCGGCGACGCCCGCCTCCGGAGTCGCGGGCGGGCCCTCCAGGCGCCGCAGGCGGCGGACGCTCGGCACCAGCAGGACGGCGGTGTTGGCCACGATGCCCACGCCGGCCGCGACCAGCAGCGTCTCCTGCAGGCCGATGGCCTCCGACATCGGTCCCACGGCGGCGAAGGCCACCGGCTGGAGCAGCAGGGACACCATCCAGTCGTACGAGCTGACCCGGCTGAGCACCGCGGCGGGGATGTGCTGCTGGAGCATGGTGTCCCACAGCGTGTTGCTGACCACGATGCCGCCGAACGCGACCATGGTGCCCAGGGCGATCACCGGCGCCGGGAAGGGCGGGACCAGCAGCAGGAGCTGGACCGTGGCCACGGCCATCACCAGGAAGCCGGGCACCAGCGGTCGCCGCGGCTTCCAGCGCAGGCTGACGGCGCCGCCCAGCACGCCGCCGACGGCGCCGCCGGCCAGAATCACGCCCCAGCTGGCCGCGCCGCCCAGGTCGCGCGTGGCGACGATCGGGCCAAGGACCTGGAAGGCGCCCAGCGACGCGTTCGACAGGGCGAAGGTGAAGATCGAGGCCATCACCCAGGGCCGGGCGGCGACCTCCCGCCAGCCGTCCGCCAGCTCGGCCACGAAGGTGCGCCGCTCCTCGACGAGGCGGGCCGGAACCCGCATCGCCAGCAGGAAGCCGGCGCTGAGCAGGAAGCTGCCGCCGTCGATGGCGAACGCCCAGCCCGGCCCCACCGTGGCGACCAGCAGCCCCGCCACCAGCGGCCCGAAGATGTGCGCCGCGCTCTGCGAGATGCTGACCAGCGCGTTGGCCTGCTGCAGCCGCGCGCGGCTGGCAACCTGGGGCATCAGCCCGGTGGTGGCCGGCACGAAGAAGGCGTGGGCGCCGCCCATGACGACCGCCAGCGCGATGAGGTGCCAGGTCTGCCCGTTGCCGGTGATGAGCACCGTCGACACGACGGCCTGCGCCACCGCCCGGACCAGGTCGCAGGCCACCATGACCCGCTGGCGCGGCAGCCGATCCGACCACACGCCGCCGGCGAGCGTCAGCAGGATGCGCGGGATCGCGAAGGCGGCGAATACGAGCCCCAGGTCGGCCGCCGTCCCGCCGACCTCCAGGACGGCGAAGGCCAGGGCCACGCCGACCAGCGCATCCCCGACGGCCGAGCCCGTCTGCCCGAGCCAGAGCAGGCGGAAATCGCGCTCGGCCAGCGCCTCGGTGGAGTTGCGCAGGAAGATCCAGATCCGCCCCATCCACGGCGGAGCGTAGCAGCGCCGCGCGCGCGGACCGGCCCCGCGCCGTCAGCCGGCGGTGCGCCGGTAGCGACCGTCGAAGGCGGTCTCCCAGCGCCCGTCCTCCCCGGCGACCTCCCAGTGCTGGCGTACCCGGTTCGGGTCGCCGTCGATGGGCGACCAGCTGATGCGGTGGCGCAGGACCCGATCACCCTGGCCGGGGAGCGGTGCCTCGCCCTCCATGACATG
>JAPSGM010000288.1 GCA_031177555.1 Chloroflexota bacterium | reverse complement strand
CGGTGCGCAACATCGCCCAGCCCACCGGCGAGCAGTTCAGCGCCGCCATCCCGGCGCCCGGCGACGGTACCGGTTACGACGTTCCCGAGGGCTTGGTCTTCGGCTACCCCCTGCGCGCCAGCGGGCCGGGGCGGGTGTCGATCGTGCAGGATGTGGAGCACGGCGACTGGGCGCAGGGCAAGGTGCGGGCCACCCTGGACGAGCTGCTGGAGGAACGCGACGCCGTGAAGGACCTGCTGCCATGACCGACACCGTGTCGCGCACCGAGACCGCGCGCCTCGCCTTCGACGGCCGGGAGCTGGAGATGCCGGTGCTGCGCGGCTCGGAGGACGAGGCCGCCGTCGACATCTCCAAGCTGCGCGCCGAGACGGGCCTGGTGACGATGGACATCGGCTACGGGAACACCGGCTCGTGCACGTCCGCGATCACCTACCTGGACGGGGAGGCCGGCGTCCTGCGGTACCGCGGCTACCCGATCGAGCAGCTCGCCGGGCAGAGCAGCTTCCTGGAGGTCGCCTACCTGCTCATCTATGGCGAGCTGCCGACCCGCCAGCAGCTGGACGCTTTCGTGAGCGAGATTACGCACCACACCCTTATCCGCGAGGAGATGCGGCACTTCTTCGACTCGTTCCCGGCCGACGCCCACCCGATGGCGGTGCTGGCCTCCGGCACGGTCGGGATGAGCACCTTCTATCCCGACTCGTGGGAGATCTTCGACCCCGACGCCGTCGAGATCACCACGCTGCGCCTGATCGCCAAGCTGCCAACCCTGGCGGCCTGGTCGTTCAAGAAGGCCATCGGGCAGGCCTACGTCTACCCCCGCAACGACCTCGGGTACTCTGCGAACCTGCTGCACATGATGTTCGCGGTGCCGTCGGAGCCGTACGAGGTCAAGCCCGAGGTCGCCGAGGCGCTGGACCTGCTGCTGATCCTGCACGCCGACCACGAGCAGAACGCCTCCACCTCCACCGTGCGGATGGTGGGGAGCACCCACGTCAACATGTACGCCTCCATCTCCGCCGGCATCAACGCCCTGTGGGGGCCGCTGCACGGCGGAGCCAACGAGGCGGTCATCAACACCCTGGAGCGGATCGTGAAGAGCGGCGGCGACGTGGCCAAGTACGTGGCGCTGGCCAAGGACCCGAACGCGAACTTCAAGCTGCCCGGCTTCGGCCACCGCGTGTACAAGAACTTCGATCCCCGCGCCACCATCATCAAGCGCGCGGCGGACCGCGTGCTGGACGCCACCGGCGCCGATGACGCCCTCTTCGAGGTCGCCCTCAAGCTCGAGGAGGTCGCGCTCAACGATGAGTACTTCGTGCAGCGCAAGCTCTATCCCAACGTCGACTTCTACTCGGGCCTCATCTACCGGGCCATCGGCTTTCCGAAGAACATGTTCACCAACTGCTTCGCCATCGGGCGGCTGCCAGGCTGGATCGCGCAGTGGCGGGAGATGATCGCGTCGAGCGAGACGAAGATCGGGCGGCCGCGCCAGGTGTACACCGGAGTCAAGCAGCGCGACTACGTGCCGATCGAGGCGCGCTGACCGACTCCACTGCCCCTGCACTGCCGGCGCAAGTCGGATTTCGGACACGAGCCGCCGAACGGGCACCCTAAGATCGCGCGGACATGCAACTCACCATCCTGGGCCGATCGCCGGCCCGTCCCAACCCCGGCGAGGCCTGCGCCGGCTACCTCGTCGAGGGCGGGGGCTCGCGCATCATGCTGGACGCCGGCCCGGGGGTCGTGGCCCAGCTCCTACGACGCAACACGCCGGACGAGCTCGACGCGGTGGTCATCAGCCACATGCACACCGACCACTGCCTGGACCTGGTCACCCTGCGCTACTCGTACCCGTGGATCGACGTCGCCAAGAAGCGGCTGCTCGTGATCGTGCCCCCCGGGTCGATGGCCCAGCTCTCCGAGCTCGCCCTGGGCGCCGGCTACGCCAATTTCTTCGACAAGAGCTTCATCTTCGTCGAGCACGACGGCAGGCGCCCGATCGAGATCGGCAATTTCCGCCTGGAGCCCGATGAAACCCAGCACTTCGTCCGCACCTGGGGCTTTCGCATCAGCGCCCGGGGCGAGGACGAGGATCCGGACCGCATCTTGGCGTACTCGGCCGATGCCGGCCCGTGCCCGGCCCTGCCACGCATCGCCGACGAGGCGGACCTGTTCCTGTGCGAGGCCGCCCTGCGCGACCTCTCGGAGGACGACGCCGCCCCGCAGAGCCGCGGGCACCTGCTCCCTGCCGAGGCGGCCGAGGTGGCCTGGAAGGCAGGCTCGAAGAAGCTGCTCCTGACCCACATCCCCCTCCCCGACGGCGGGAAGTGGGCCATGGAGGAGGCGGCGCAGGTGTACTCCGGCCCGCTGGAGATCGCCGAGCCTCTCAAGACCTACGACGTCTAGCCCAGCAGCTCCGCCAGCTCGCCGAGCTCCTCGTCCCATCCCTGGGAGTTGCCCTCGCGATGCTGCGCGGTGGTGAAGCCGGACTCGCGCAGCCGCAGCGTGGTCCCGCCGTCGGGCCGCTCGTCGAGCCACCACTCCACGAGCGTGGTCTCGTCGCTGGGCTCCATGCCCGCGTCGGTCTGGTTGCCCCAGCGCCAGGCGAGATACTCCGGCTCCTCGACGCTGACGACCTGGATCGGGAAGTCGCCGTAGCCATCCCAGAAGAAGACGCCTGTGCCGCCGGGGCGCAGATCCCACTCGGCGCGGTTGGGGAACCAGCGCACCAGCTCGGTCGGATCGGTGATCGCC
>JAPSGM010000287.1 GCA_031177555.1 Chloroflexota bacterium | reverse complement strand
GTCGAGGCACTGTTCCTGGGGGCGGTGGTGAGCATCTGCTCGAGCGTCGTCCTGGTCAAGGTGGCCGGCGAGACAGCGCTGCAGACGACGCTCCACGGGCGCCTGGCCTTCTCATGGTCGATCGTGCAGGACCTGATCACCGTGGTGCTGGTGGTCGTCCTGTCGGCGGTGGCGGTCGAATCGGACCAGCCCGTGGTCGACGCGCTGCTGGCCACCGCGCTGGCGGCCGCCTTCGTGGTGGCCGTCCTGGTCGGAGGATCCCGCGTCCTGCCGGCCGTCCTGTCTCGGGTGGCGCAGCTGGGCCTGCGGGAGCTGTTCGTGGTGGCGGTCGCGGTGATCGCCATCGGCACCGCAGCGGCGGCGACCCTGGTCGGCGTCTCCGTGGCCCTCGGCGCGTTCGTCGCGGGGCTGGCCCTGGCCGAGTCGGACCTGGCCGCCAGCGTCCTGGGCGAGGTGGTCCCGCTGCGCGAGCTGTTCGCCACCCTGTTCTTCGTGTCCGTGGGCGTGCTGCTCTCCCCGGCCGCGGTGGCAGGCGGCCTGGTCGTCGTGATCACCCTGTTGCTGCTGATCGTGGTCGGCAAGGCGCTGCCCATCGCCGGCGTGCTGTCCGCCGCCGGGCAACGGCCGGGGGTGGCGGTCCGCACCGGCGCGCTGATCGCGCAGAGCGGCGAGTTCAGCTTCGTCCTGGCCACGGTCGGCCTGCAGGTCGGCGCGCTGAGCCAGGAGGTCTTCAGCCAGGCGATGGGCGCGGTGGTGCTCTCGATCCTGCTGGCGGCCCCGGTCGCGGCGGCCGGCACGTGGCTGGGCGACCGCCTGGACAGGCGCTTCCCGGTGCGCATGCCCGGCGTCGAGGAGGCGAGCCCGGCGGAGGGGCTGCGCCGCCACGTGATCATCGCCGGCTACGGCATGGTCGGCCGTAACGTGGCGCGCGTAATGGAGGGGCGGGGCATCCCGTGGGTCGCCATCGAGGGCGACTACCAGCGGGCGCGCGGCGCGATCGAGGGCGGCGCCCGGGTGATCTTCGGCGACGTGGGCATCACCACCGTGCTCGACGCGGCGCACGTCGAGACGGCGGGCACCCTGGTCATGGCCCTGCCCGATGCCCTGGCCACTCGGCAGGCGGTGGTCTACGCCCTCGGCCGCAACCCGCGGCTGCACGTCGTCGCGCGGGCCCACTCGTCAGCCGACGAGGCGGAGCTTCGGCGGCTCGGCGTGGAGCGGGTGATCACTGCCGAGCGCCAGCTGGGCAACGAGCTGGTGCGCTACACCCTGATGCGTTATGGAGTTCCCGAACGCGAGATCGACACCATCCTGCGGCGCCGCGCCTAGATCCCTAGTGCCAGGCCTCGTCGATCCGCTCGACCAGCTCGTCCAGCGAGCGCACCGTCAGCGCCGGCGGTGAGTCAGGGTCGGGCAGCTGGATGACGCCCCACGGCCCGCGCCGCAGCCAGACGGCGCGCATGCCCGCCGCCGCGGCCGGCAGGACATCGTTGTCGATCCGGTCGCCGACGTAGGCGACATCGGCCGGATCGGGCCCGCCCATGAGCTCGAGCACACGGGCGAAGAAGGCCGGGTCCGGCTTGGCGACACCGATGGCGTCCGACATGGCCAGCACGTCCGGCGCGATGCCGAGCGACCGCAGCTCCTCGGCGCGGACTTCGGGCTGGTTGGCAGCAATCGCGACCCTGTAGCCCCGCGCCTCGACGCTGGCGATGGCGCGACGGGCATCGGGGTAGAGGTCGTCCTCGCGGAAGCCGCCGTAGCGTTCGAGGACAGCAGCCTCGCTCATCCGCCAGTCCTCGATGCCGAAGACTCCGAAAACGCCACGGTGGTATGCGTCGCCGCTGCCGATCACCGCCCCAAGGGCGGCCATGAAGGTCAGGCGCGGGATGCCCAGCTCATCGGCCCAGGTCGACCAGACGCGGGTTTCGTCGATCAGCGTCTCGCCGACGTCGAGGCACACCCATCGTGCGCCGGCAACCGGCATTACGCCGCCTTCACCCCCGAGACCAGCGCCTCGACCGATGGCTTGGCGTCGCCGAACAGCATGGCGGTCTTCTCGTTGCTGAACAGCGGGTTGGGGATGCCGGCGAAGCCGGTGCCGCGGCCGCGCTTCAGCACGATCACGTGCTGCGCCTGGTCGACGTCCAGGATCGGCATGCCGGAGATCGGCGAGCCCTCCTCGCGCGCCAGCGGGTTGACGACGTCGTTGGCGCCGATGACCAGCGCCACGTCGGTGTCGGCGAAGTCCTCGTTGATCTCGTCCATCTCCTTGAGGCGGTCGTACGGCACGTTCGCCTCGGCCAGCAGCACGTTCATGTGGCCCGGCATGCGGCCGGCCACCGGATGGATGGCGAACTGGACATCGACGCCGCGATCGACGAGGAGGTCCATCAGCTCGCGCACCGGACCCTGGGCCTGCGCCACGGCCATGCCGTAGCCGGGCACGATGACCACGCGCTTGCCGTAGGCCATCAGGACCGCCGCGTCATCGGCGCTGATCTCGCGCAGGTGCTCCTCGCCCTCCGCCTCCGCGCCGGCGACTCCGCCCGCGGAGCCGAAGCCGGCGAACAGGACGTTGACCAGCGACCGGTTCATGGCCTTGCACATGAGCTGGGTGAGGATGGCGCCCGAGGCACCCACCAGCGTGCCGGCGATCAGGAGCGCGTAGTTCGACAACACGAAGCCAGAGGCGGCGACCGCGATGCCGGTGTAGCTGTTGAGGAGGCTGACGACCACCGGCATGTCGGCACCGCCAATGGGCATGACCAGGAC
>JAPSGM010000286.1 GCA_031177555.1 Chloroflexota bacterium | reverse complement strand
GGAGTCCGCGCTTCGGATCGAGGGTGAAGTCGCGCGGGGTGGCCGACGCCATGCGCTCCGCCGTCCAGAAGGCGACGATGCGGTCATGCTCCGAGCGTGCCGGTCCTGCGGCCTGGGCCGGGACGGCGAAGGCCACGAGCAGGACGGCCGACGAGAGGATCGCGGTGACGCGTCGCGACATGGTTCGATGCCCCCTAACTGATTGAGCCGTCCGCCGGCATCGGTAGCCCGCGCGGCGACGCCGGCCAGCATACGGGCGCGTCGTGCGAAGGTCCAGCCCCATGGTGACGGCGCGCGACACGTTCCACGCCTTGTTCGCCTGGTCCCGGCCGGACGGCTGCGCCGGCGGTCAGGGCGTCGGAACGGCCGCGACGCCCACCCATCGGTACAATGCCTGACCGATGTCCAAGCCGGGGCCCGTGCGCCTCTACAACTCCCTGACGCGCCGCATCGACCCCCTCGAGCCGGTTACGCCCGGCCGCGTCACGATCTACACCTGCGGCAGCACGGTGTACCGCTACGCGCACATCGGGAACCTGCGGACGTATCTGTTCGGCGACCTGCTGCGCCGAGTGCTCGAGTACCTGGGACACGAGGTGGTCTACGTCAAGAACATCACGGACGTCGGCCACATGCGCGAGACCGGCGAGGACCCGATCCTCACCGCCGCCGAGGTGGAGGGAAAGTCGCCGCGGGAGATCGCCGAGTACTACACCGCGGCATGGCTGGCCGACGAGGCGCTCCTGAACATGCCGCGGGCCGACGTCCTGCCGAAGGCCACCGAGCACATCGGCGAGATGATCGCGTTGACGGAGACGCTGCTGGAGCGCGGGCTGGCCTACGAGGTGAACGGCAACGTCTACTACGACGTGTCCGAGTTCCCATCCTACGGCCGGCTCTCCGGGCAGCGGCTGGACCACCTGCGGGCCGGGCACCGGGTGGACGTCGAGGCGGACAAGCGCGACCCGGAGGACTTCGCCCTCTGGAAGCTGGCCGAGCCGGGTCGCCTCATGAAGTGGCCGTCACCCTGGGGCGATGGCTTTCCGGGCTGGCACATCGAGTGCTCGGCCATGTCGATGCAGTACCTCGGCGAGCGGTTCGACATCCACACCGGCGGGATCGACCTGAAGTTCCCGCACCACGAGGACGAGATTGCCCAGTCGGAGGGCGCGACCGGCCACCCGGTGGTCAGCACCTGGATGCACGGCGAGTTCCTCACCCTGGCCGATGCCAAGATGGCCAAGTCGGCCGGCAACGTGATCCGCGTGTCCGACCTGCCGGACAAGGGCTTCGAGCCACTGGCCTTCCGGTACCTGGCCCTGACCGCGCACTACCGCTCCAAGCTGGACTTCACCGAGGACGCCATGCACGCCGCCACGTCCGGCCTGCGCCGGCTGCGCCGCGCCGTCGCGGAGGGCGGTACCGACGGAGCCGACGTCGACCTCGCTGCGGACCCGATGGCCGGCCACCGCGCGCGCTTCGTGGAGGCGATCTCGGACGACCTCGGCCTGCCGGCCGCACTGGCGGAGGCCCACGCGGTGGCCGGCACCGAGGACCTGACCCTGCCCCAGCGCCGGGCCCTGCTGCTCGACTTCGACCGGGTCCTGGGCCTCTCCCTCGAGACCCCTGCCGAGGAGGCGATCAGCGAGCTGCCCGATGGCGCCGCGGCCCTGCTCGCGCGCCGCGCCGCCGCCCGCGCGGCGCGCGACTTCGCCACCTCCGACGCCCTGCGCGAGGAGCTGGCAGCCATGGGGGTCGAGGTGCGTGACACGCCCGAGGGCCAGGTCACGACCATCCGCCGCTGACGACGGCGGGCCGGCCCCGATAAGGAGCCGGCCGGCGTCAACGTCGGAGCGAAGGCGCGCGTGTGTCTCGTTACACGGCGATGAACGTCCTCGACACGTCAGGAATGGTCACGCTTGAGTCATTGGTGGTGTCCGTCAGCACGATGTTGCTGTAACTGACGCTCGCCAGCCTCATGACCTGGCCACCTGGGCAGGTGAAATCACCGGGGCTGAGTGGCCCGGCTGTGAGTGATCCCTGGACGCGACCGTTCTTGGATTCGAACGTCCCGCCCGTCGCGACATCCCCTTCGACCGAGCGCTTGTTCTGCGCGGCCGGGTTGTGGCCACCCCGGTTGAAGCAGGCCCACAGGGCCGTGGCATCCGCCGTCAGCGAGTAGGTGATGTCTCCTTCGCCTACGCCGCGCTCGTCCCACGTAACGACGAGGGCGCCGCTGTTGTTGATGGAGCCATTCGCCGCATGGAACTTCGCAGCGACGGCGAAGACTGACGACACGGTCAGCGCCAGCGCCGCGAGCACTGCGAGAAATACTCCGAACTTCCGAGTCATGGGCACGATCCTCCTATCCCGGGCAAGGGGTGGAGTCGCGCAGCGGGCCAGGCTATGCGGGCAGCCGGCGAAGCGGACGGCGGAGCGTCGACTTCCTTCAGATTTCCGATCTCCTGCGTCCGGGTTCCGCGGGATCGGACTGTGTAGCGTAGCGTCAACCTTGCACCGCAGTCCGCTAGAAAAGTGCGAGAAGGGGCGGTTCGGTGGCGTTTCTATGCGGAGCGCACCCTTGGGGCGAGAGCTAAGCCGAGCTCGCGTCCGCGTTCAGCCGCCTGCTTGCGCCCGCGGACGCCGAGCCGGCGGTACAGGTGCGTCAACCGATACCGCACGGCGGCCTCGCTGACCTGAACGGCATCCGCGATTTCCTGGTTGGTGAGCCCGACGATCAGGCATGCGAGGAGTTCGGCCTCCTGAGCGGTGAGCCCTAGTTC